>NZ_JAKWFH010000022.1:0-119136 GCF_029522185.1 Burkholderia sp. IO2
TGGGGACTAGATCCCCTTGAAGGGTCGTTCGAGACCAGGACGTTGATAGGTCAGGTGTGTAAGCGCAGTAATGCGTTCAGCTAACTGATACTAATTGCCCGTAAGGCTTGATCCTATAACAAGTCTGCCTTGTAGATCGGCGCCGTGCGAAAGCACCGGTCGCGATCCAAAGCGACATGTTGAATTCTCGTGTGTGATACACACAACCTAATTACTGCTTCTTCCCAGATTGGTTCTGTTGGCCACGCCAGCAGAACAACCCCCTTTGCCTGATGACCATAGCGAGTCGGTCCCACCCCTTCCCATCCCGAACAGGACCGTGAAACGACTCTACGCCGATGATAGTGCGGATTCCCGTGTGAAAGTAGGTAATCGTCAGGCTCCCTAAGCCAAGAACCCCCGCCCGAAAGGCGGGGGTTTTTGCATTGGTGCGCCAAAAAAGCGTGCGGCGCAACGGTGCCAAGGCTACGTCCACGGCCTCCCGCCCGCCGAAACCTGCCACTACCACCCAGTCTTCCATCAGGTCGTCCAAAAACGCTGTGAAATGAACGCGTTATTCGGCGTGGTCCACGTAAAATTTGCGTACCCCCATCTCAGCATTCAAAACGATGAACGCCGTCACCCAGGTAGCCCGGGCCGTTTGCCCGCATGATTGTCCGGACACGTGTGCAATGCGCGTGACCGTCGAGAACGGCAAGGCAATCAAGGTCACGGGCGATCCCGACCATCCGCCGACACAGGGCGTCTTGTGTACGAAAGTCAGCCGATACGCGGATCGCGTTCATCATCCCGATCGCCTTACTGTCCCGCTCAGGCGTATCGGCGCAAAAGGGGAGGGGCGCTTCGTGCCGATCAGTTGGGACGAGGCGTTCGACGAGATCGGGCGTCGCCTCGGTGAGATCGCCGCGCGCGCGCCGGAAGCGATCGTGCCGTACAGCTATGCGGGAACGATGGGACTCGTACAAGGCGAGGGCATTGCCCAGCGCTTCTTTCACAAGCTCGGTGCGTCGCGGCTCGAGCGTGCGATCTGCGCGGCGGCCGGTGCCGCGGGGCTGCGATACACGTATGGCGGCAGTGTCGGCATGCACCTCGAGCACTTCGAGGAAAGCGAACTGATTCTGATATGGGGCGCGAATCCGATCGCATCGAGTCTGCACTTCTGGACCCGCGCGCAGGAAGCGAAGCGCCGTGGTGCGCGTCTTGTCGCGATCGACCCGTATCGTTCGCTGACCGCGGAGAAGTGCCATCAGCACATCGCCCTGAAGCCCGGTACCGATGGCGCGTTTGCGCTCGGCATGATGCATGTGCTGATTACCGAAAACCTGCTCGATCACGACTACATCGCCGACCATACGCTCGGCTTCGACGAACTGAAGGCGCGTGCCCTGACCTATCCGCCGGAACGCGTCGCGCAGATCTGCGGCATCGACGCGTCGGAGCTGGTCGATCTTGCCCGTCGCTACGGCGCCACCCGCAAGGCATCGATCCGCCTCAACTACGGCATGCAACGCGTTCGCGGCGGCGGCAATGCCGTGCGCGCGATTGCCAGCCTGCCGGCGTTGACGGGGGCGTGGCGCGATCGGGCGGGCGGCTTGCTGCTCTCGTCGTCGGAGTCCGCGCCGGTCAACCAGGCCGCGCTGCTACGTCCGGACCTGATGCCGGGTTGGCCGAACAAGTTGCCGCGCATCATCAACATGAACGCGATCGGCGACGCGCTGCTGCATCCGGGCGATGCGACGTTCGGGCCGAAAGTCGAAGCGCTGATCGTGTACAACTCGAATCCGGTGGCGGTCGCGCCCGATTCGTCGAAGGTCGCCGCGGGCTTCGCGCGCGACGATTTGTTCACGGTCGTTCTCGAGCACTTCAAGACAGATACGGTCGATTTCGCCGACATTGTATTGCCGGCAACCACGCAGCTCGAACATCTGGATATCCATAAGTCGTACGGCCATACCTATGTGATGGCGAATCTGCCGGTGATTCCACCGGTGGGAGACGCGCGGCCGAACACGGAGATCTTTCGCGGGATCGCGCGCAGCATGGGACTCGACGAGCCCGCGCTCTATCACAGCGACGAAGCGGTCGCGCGCGCAGCGCTTCGCTGGGACGATCCGGTGCTCGACAGCGACTGGGACACGCTGAAGCAGGCCGGCTGGCTGAAACTCAAACTGCCGGAGGCGCCGTTCGCGAATGGCGGTTTCCGCACGCCATCGGGCAAGTGCGAGTTCTACAGCCCGCGGCTCGAGCAGATGGGCATGGACCCCGTTCCCGACTATCTGCCGCCGTTTGAATCAGTCGAAGCCGCGCCCGAACTCGCCGCACGCTATCCGCTGGCGATGATTTCGCCGCCGGCCCGTCACTTCCTGAACAGCACGTTCGTGAACGTCGACAGCCTGCGTTCGACGGAAGGCGAGCCGCACCTCGACATGCACCCGTCCGACGCCAGCGCGCGCGGCATTGCGGACGGCGACGTCGTCCGTATCTTCAACGATCGCGGCTCGATGCAGGCGCTCGCGCGTATTACCGATCGTGCGCGCGCCGGGCTGGTCGTCGGATTGTCGATCTGGTGGAAGAAGTTGTCGCCGGACGGCAGGAACGCGAACGAAGTGACGAGCCAGGCACTGACCGATCTGGGCAATTCGGCGACGTTTTACGATTGTCTTGTGGAAGTTGAGCGCATTTGATCGAATATCGCCGTATGATCAGACGAAATTGATATGGAAGTTCGAAGTGGACATCTAACCCTGTTGTCTCGGGGCGGGGGAGCCGTTACGATGCGTTTTAGCACGACCATTCGAAAATCTGTGAGGAGACGCGCGGCATGGACAAAATTTGGCTGAAATCGTACCCACCCGGCGTTCCAGCCGAAATTGACTCCTCTGCTTATCCGTCCGTCCCGGACCTGCTCGACGAGAGCTTCCGGCAGTATCGCGACCGTACCGCGTTCGTCTGCATGGGCAAGGGCATCACGTATGGCGAACTGGACAAGCTGTCGCGCCAGTTCGGCGCGTGGCTGCAATCCCGCGGCCTGGCGCGCGGGGCGCGCGTCGCGATCATGATGCCGAACGTGCTGCAGTACCCGGTGACGATCGCCGCGGTGCTGCGCGCCGGCTACACCGTCGTCAACGTCAACCCGCTCTATACGCCGCGCGAGCTCGAGCATCAACTGAAGGACAGCGGTGCGGAGGCGATCGTCATCCTGGAGAATTTCGCGTCGACACTGCAGGCCGTCATCGCCAATACGGCCGTCAAGCACGTGGTCGTCGCATCGATGGGCGACCTGCTGGGCATCAAGGGATGGCTCGTCAATTACGTCGTGCGCAACGTGAAGAAGATGGTGCCCGCGTGGCAGTTGCCGTCGTTCACGCGCTTCAAGGCCGCGCTGTCGGAGGGCGCGCGACAGGCGTTCAAGCCGCAGAAGATCGGTCCCGACGACGTCGCGTTCCTGCAGTACACGGGCGGTACGACCGGCGTCGCGAAGGGGGCGACGCTGCTGCACCGGAACATCGTGTCGAACGTGCTGCAGGCCGGCGCGTGGCACCACCCGGCTCACGAGAAGTATCCGGAGGTGGAACAGTTCGTGACGGTTGTCGCGCTGCCGCTGTATCACGTGTTCGCGCTGACCGTCTGCGGTTTCCTGACGATGCGCACGGGCGGCATGGGCATCCTGATCCCGAATCCGCGCGACATCGCCGGCATGATCAAGGAGTTGAAGGGTTACCGGATCTCGACGATTCCTGCGGTCAACACGCTGTACAACGCGCTGCTGAACCATCCCGAGTTCGGTCAGCTCGACCTGTCGAAGCTCGTGATCGCCAACGGCGGCGGCATGGCGATCCAGGAGGGCGTCGCGAGGCGCTGGTATGAAAAGACCGGGACCGCGATCATCGAAGGATACGGGCTGTCCGAAACGTCGCCGGTGGCGACCTGCAACCCCGTGACGGCGACCGAATACAGCGGGACGATCGGCCTGCCGCTGCCGTCGACCGAAGTCGCGATCCGCGACGATGCAGGCAACGACGTCGCGCTCGGCGAGCCCGGCGAGATCTGCATCCGCGGGCCGCAGGTGATGGCCGGCTACTGGAACCGGCCGGACGAGACCGCGAAGGTCATGTTCGCGGACGGCTTCTTCAAGACGGGCGACGTCGGCGTGATGGATGCGCGCGGCTACGTGAAGATCGTCGATCGCAAGAAGGACATGATTCTCGTGTCTGGCTTCAACGTGTATCCGAACGAAGTCGAGGACGTGGTGGCGTCGCATCCGGGCGTGTTCGAGGTCGCGGCGGTCGGCGTGCCCGACGAGCATTCCGGCGAAGCCGTGAAGCTGTTCATCGTGAAAAAGGATCCGGCGCTGACCGACAAGGACATCCTCGCCTACTGCAAGGAGCGGCTCACCGGGTACAAGCGGCCGAAGCTGGTCGAGTTCCGCACGGAGCTGCCGAAGACGAACGTCGGCAAGATCCTGCGGCGCGAACTGCGTGACGGACGCGCGTAACGCACGCAACGAGACGGTTGAACGAAAAAGCCCGGCCCATGCCGGGCTTTTTGTTTGCGGCTGCGGGTGGATCGGCCGGGGGGCACGGGTTTCGTGCGCGAGCCGGTGGCAGTTCGTGCATTTCGACCTGACGGCTGGTGTCGGCACGCTGCGACGCGCGTCTGCATGTCGATCCACCGACCCACCGCCCCCAAAAAGAAAAAGGCGCCCGAAGGCGCCTTCAAGATGCTGCGGCTTGTCAGACAAGCTGATTAGAACTTGTGACGGATACCGACGCGTGCTGCGACCTGGTTGCTGGTGCTCGAACCTGCGAGACCGTTGATCGCTGCCGTTGCCTTCAGGACGTTGCCGTTCGAATCGAGCACGTTGCCCGATGCGTGCTGGTACACGCCGATCGCGTAGACGTCGGTGCGCTTCGACAGGAAGTAGTCGACGCCCAGCGAGCCCTGGTGGTACTTGGCTGCCGAGTTGCCGTCGATCTTGCTGCCTTGCGTGTAGTCGTACGCCGCGCCGAGGATCAACGCCGGGGTCAACTGATACTTGAAGTTGATTTCGCCGTTGTTGAACGTCGCGGTCTGGTTCACGAACGGGCCTGCCGAGAAGCCCTTGAACTTCGTGTTCGAGTACGTCGCGCCGATCGTCGCTGCGCCGAACGTGTACGCGCCGCCTGCGCCGATGACTTGGTACGTGTTCGCGTTGTTCGCGTACGCGCCGTAGATCGGCGACGAGACCGACGACGACGTCGAACCGTTGTTGAACATGCCGCCAAACTGGTTCGGCGTGCGTGCGTTCAAGTAACCGACGCCGAGGACCAGCGGGCCGTTGTTGTAGCCTGCGCCGAGCGACCAGACCTGGTTCTTCGCGAACTGACCTGCCTGGCCGCCGAAGCTGTACAGGCCGCCGAACGTGAAGCCGCCGTAGCTCTGGCTCGTGAACTTGACCGCGTTGTTCACGCGATACGCGTTGTTGAAGTTGTCGAGGTCGCCCGGGTGAGCGGCGATGTAGCCGCCCCACTGGTCGCCTGCCTCGAGCGGGCCGACGAAGTCGACGACGGAGTCGTACTGACGACCCAGCGTGACCGTACCGTACTGGCTCGACAGGCCGACGTAAGCCTGACGGCCGAACATCAGGCCGCCCTGACCGAGCTTGCCGCTGTTCACGTCGAAACCGTTTTCGAGGGTGAAGATCGCCTTCAGGCCGCCACCGAGGTCTTCGGTGCCGCGCAGACCGAAGCGGCTGCCTTGCATCACGCCGCTGGCCATGCTGTACAGGTGCTTGCCGCCGGCGTTGTTGTTGAAGAGCAGGCCTTCATCGATGATGCCGTAAAGCGTCACGCTGCTTTGCGCATGGGCAGCGCCAGCGAACGCGCCCAGCGCGACGAGCGCGAGAAGCGACTTTTTCATTAACGGATCTCCAAGAATCACTGAATTTTTTTGGCGGGGCGGATAGTTATGTTCTGTTGACGGGCCCCATCAACTTCGCAAGAAGTCGCACGTAATGTAGCAAAGCCGATTTTTGCCACAAAGCGAAATGCTGCAGCTCAACGCCGCCATGTTTCCTTTATGCAACAATGGTTAAAATCACGGGTTAACCGCAATTTCCGCTGAATAATCAAGTCGGTTACGCAGCGGACTCGTGCCCTTGCCGCGTGCAGCGGCACCTGCAGCCAGGAGAACAGGATGGTGTTGGATGAACTGATCAGCGAATTCGATCGCGGCCTGCGATCGCTGACCGGCATTAGCCGGATGAGCCGGCCGGTGCCCGCGCCGGCCGATGCGCCGGACGTCGAGCTGACGCCCGCCGAGCGCACGCACGCGGCCGGCCTGATGCGCGTGAATCACGTCGGCGAGGTCTGCGCGCAGGCGCTCTACCAGGCGCAGAAGCTCACCGCGCGCACGGCGTCGGCGAAGGCGATGTTCGAGGAGGCCGCGCGCGAGGAGGAGGATCACCTCGCGTGGACCGCGCACCGCCTGAAGGAGCTCGACTCGCGCCCGAGCCTGCTCAACCCGCTGTGGTATGCCGGCGCGCTCGCGATCGGCGTGGCGGCTGGTGCGCTCGGCGACAAGGTCAGCCTCGGCTTCATGGCCGAGACGGAGCGGCAGGTCGAGAGCCATCTCGAAGGCCACATGTCCGAGCTGCCGGCGACCGACACCGCGTCGCGCGCGATCGTCGACCAGATGCGGATCGACGAGGTGAAACACGGCAAGGCCGCGACCGACGCCGGCGGCATCGAGCTGCCGCTGCCCGCGCGGATGCTGATGCGCGCCGCGTCGAAGGTCATGACGAGCACTGCGTACTATCTCTGAGATTGGCGCCGGGGTGGCGTGGGACGCCGCCCCGGTTCACCGCCCCCGATACCGCCCGCTCACTCCTCGTTTTCCCGCCCCCGAAAGCCCCGTCCGCACGCCCGTCTGGGCCGTCTTTCTCACGTATCACCTTCACAAGTTGCACTAGCTCATTCATTTATAACGGTTTTTGGAATGAGGGGTCGCATGAGCATGTGCGCGTAAGTCCTTGTTCTAACTAACAAAATTCGTCAAAAAAGCGGGCCGCTCCCTTGACCGTGCCACACCCTTCCTCTAAAGTGGGAGACAGTGTGAGAAAGTGTATTTTTGTGTGATTTAGCAGGCTATTCCGGCTAAATTCTCAGCATTGAGCGGGTGCTTCGGTGCCCTGAACGGGAGAGCGGAAAGTGTTCCAAGGGGCGTCGGCGCTGACGCTCGATGCGAAAGGGCGGATGTCGGTGCCGGCTCGCTATCGCGAAGCGCTGCAAGGACAGGCAGAAGGACGGGTGACTGTGACCAAGCACCCGGACGGCTGCCTGTTGCTGTTTCCGCGCCCCGAATGGGAAGTGTTCCGCGCCAAGATCGCCGCGTTGCCGATGGACGCGCACTGGTGGCGGCGAATTTTTCTCGGCAATGCGATGGACGTCGATCTCGACAGCGCGGGCCGGATTCTCGTATCGCCCGAGCTGCGCATGGCAGCCGGACTGGAAAAGGAAGTCATGTTGTTGGGAATGGGTAGTCACTTCGAGCTGTGGGATTCGCAGACCTACAACGCGAAGGAGCAGGCAGCGATGGCGCAGGGCATGCCCGACGCGCTGAAGAATTTCACGTTCTGATTGCGGTGACGGAGACGCCCGCGATGGGAAATGAATTGCGGCATCGGACGGTGCTGTTGGATGAGGCGGTCGAGTCGCTCGTGACGCGGCCGGACGGCGTGTACGTCGACGGCACGTTCGGGCGCGGCGGCCATAGCCGCGCGGTGCTCGCGCGGCTGGCGCCGGCCGCGCGGCTGATCGCGTTCGACAAGGATCCGAGGGCGATCGAGACGGCGCAGGGCATCGAGGATGCGCGCTTCTCGATCGTGCATGACAGCTTTGCTTCGATGCGCGACGCGCTTGCGGCGCGCGGCGTCGAGAAGGTGTCGGGGGTGTTGCTGGACCTGGGCGTGTCCTCGCCGCAGGTGGACGATCCGGCGCGCGGCTTCAGTTTCCGCGCCGATGGTCCGCTGGACATGCGAATGGATCCGACGCGTGGCGAGTCGGCGGCCGAATGGCTCGCGCGGGCTTCGGTGCAGGAATTGACGGAGGTGATACGGGATTATGGGGAAGAACGGTTTGCTTTTCAGATTGCAAAGGCGCTTGTTGCTCGCCGGGCAGAGTCCGACCGTCTTGGGCCTCTCGACACCACGGGCGAGCTTGCCCAAATCGTGGGTCACGTCGTCAAAACCCGTGAGAAGGGCAAGGATCCGGCAACCCGCACCTTTCAGGCTATACGGATTCACGTCAATCAAGAGCTTGCGGACCTGCAAGTCGTACTAGACGCGGCATTGTCGTTGCTGGAGCAAGGGGGGCGGCTGGTGGTCATCAGCTTTCATTCACTCGAGGACCGGATCGTCAAACGATTCATGCAGGCGCACGCGAGTGCGCCTGCGGTCGATCGTCGCCTGCCGATCCGCGCCGTCGACCTCCCGAGCCCGCCGCTCAAGATCATCAGCCGCCAGTTTCCGAGCGAAGCGGAAGTCGCCGCGAATCCGCGCGCCCGCTCGGCCGTGATGCGCATTGCGGAGCGCGTCACGCCATGAGCCGCCTCAATATCTTCCTGCTGATCATCGTGATGGGTTGCGCGCTGTCGGTCGTCAACTCGACGAACCAGCAACGCCAGATCTTCATCCAGCTGCAGCGCGCGCAGTCGCAGGAGCGCCAGCTCCAGCAGGACTATGCGCAGCTCCAATATCAGCAGAGCGCGCTGTCGAAGACGTCGCGCATCGAGCAGCTCGCGAACGATTCGCTGAAAATGCAGCCGATCTCGACCGGCCGCACGCAATACCTGACGCTGCCGCCGGGCGCCGCGAAGGCGATCGACGCGCCGATCCCGGCGTCGGCCGACACGGCCGGCAAGGGCAAGGGGGGCGCGCGATGAAGCCGTCCCAGAAGCGCCAGAACGTGAAGTTCTCGTCGAGCCCCGTGCTGGGCGTGCATCTGCCGATGTGGCGCTCGAAGCTCGTCGTGTTCATGCTGTTCATGGCGTTCGTCGCGCTGGCCGCCCGGGCGTTCTGGATCCAGGGTCCCGGCAACGCGTTCTATCAGAAGCAGGGCGAAAGCCGCTACCAGCGCACGATCGAACTGCCCGCGACGCGCGGCAAGATCCTCGATCGTAACGGGCTCGTGCTCGCGACGAGCCTGCCCGTGCGCGCGATCTGGGCGATTCCCGATGCGGTGCCGGACGACCTCGACGCCGACAAGATCAACCAGCTCGGCAAGCTCCTCGGCATGACGTCGAAGGAACTGCGCGTGAAGCTGTCGGAAGACAAGGGTTTCGTCTACGTGAAGCGCCAGGTGCCGATCGACGTCGCCGACAAGGTCGCCGCGCTCGACATCCCCGGCATCTATCAGCGCAACGAATACAAGCGCTTCTACCCGGAAGGCGAGATCACCGCTCACCTGATCGGCTTCACGAACGTCGAGGACGAAGGGCAGGAAGGCGTCGAACTGGGTGACCAGAAGATGCTGTCCGGCACGTCCGGCATGCGCCGCGTGATCAAGGACCGGATGGGGCACATCATCGAGGATGTCGCCGAGCAGATTCCGCCGCACAACGGCACCGACGTCGACCTGTCGATCGACAGCAAGATCCAGTACATCGCGTACGCGAACCTGAAGGCCGCCGTCGAGAAGTTCAAGGCGAAGGCCGGCGCGGCGATGGTCGTCGACGTGCGTACCGGCGAAGTGCTCGCGCTCGTCAACTACCCGACGTACAACCCGAACGACCGCTCGCGCATGACCGGCGAGCAGTTGCGCAACCGGATCATGACCGACGTGTTCGAGCCGGGCTCGATCATGAAGCCGTTTACGGTATCACTCGCGCTCGACCTGCATCGCGTGACGCCGAACACGCTCGTCGAGACGGGCAACGGGCATTTCGTGCTCGACGGCGCGCCGATCACCGACGACGCGGGTTTCGGTACGCTGACGGTCGGCGGCGTGATCCAGAAGTCGAGCAACATCGGCGCGACGAAGATCGCGATGACGATGCGGCCCGAGGAAATGTGGAATATGTATACGAGCATCGGCCTCGGCCAGGCGCCGAAGGTCGGGTTCCCCGGCGCGGTGGCCGGCCGCCTGCGTCCGTGGAAGAGCTGGCGCCGCATCGAGCAGGCGACGATGTCGTACGGCTACGGCCTGTCGGTGTCGCTGTTCCAGCTCGCCCGGGCGTACACGGCGATCGCGCACGACGGCGAGCTGATGCCCGTAACCATTTTCAAGACCGACCCCAATCAGCCGATCGCCGGCACGCAGGTGTTCAACCCCACCACCGCGCGGGAAGTGCGCGCGATGCTCGAGACGGTGGTCGCGCCGGGCGGCACGTCGCCGGATGCGGCCGTGCCGGGCTATCGCGTCGGCGGCAAGAGCGGTACCGCGTACAAGCACGAAGGTCACGGCTATACGCGCAAGTACCGCGCGTCGTTCGTCGGAATGGCGCCGATGCCGAATCCGCGCGTCGTGATCGCGGTGTCGGTGGACGAGCCGACGGCCGGCAGCCACTTCGGCGGCCAGGTGTCCGGCCCCGTATTCTCCGCGATCGCCGGCGACACGATGCGTGCGCTGAACGTGCCGCCGAACATGCCGATCAAGCAGCTCGTCGTGTCCGACGATTCGCCGGAATCGCCTGCCGCCAAGGGCCCGCAAAAGCTGGCCGCGGGTAGCGGCGCAAAGCATATGATCGTGTCCAGCACGACGCGTAATTCACCAGGAGTAGTTCGATGAGCGCCGCCCGCAGTTCCCATCCGGCGCATCAGCAGATCGCAGCCGCGCTCGCGTGGCTGCGTCAGCATGTGGCCCCCGCGGCGCAACTGCATGCCGACACGCGCAGCCTCCAGGCTGGCGACGTGTTCGTCGCGTATGCGGTCGACGGGGCGGATAACCGCGCTTTCATGGCCGACGCCGTCGCGCGCGGTGCGGCCGCCGTGCTGTATCAGCCGGACGGGCTGACCGATGCGCCGGCCGTCCCCGTCGCCCTCGCGGTGCCGGCGCTCGACCAGCTCGCGGGCGAGATCGCCAGCGGCTGGTACGGCGATCCGAGCGACAGCCTGCTCGCGGTCGGTGTCACGGGCACGAACGGCAAGACGTCGTGCACGCAGTGGATCGCCACCGCGCTGACGGCGCTGCATCAGCCGTGCGCGGTGATCGGCACGCTCGGCACCGGGATGCCCGGCCAGCTCGTGCCGACCGGCTTCACGACCCCCGACGCGCCGCAACTGCAGCGCAGCCTCGCGCAATTGCGTGCGGCGGGCGCGCAGGCCGTGGCGATGGAAGTGTCGTCGCATGCGCTGCACCAGGGTCGCGTGAACGGGACGGCGTTCGACATCGCGGTGTTTACGAACCTCACGCAGGATCACCTCGACTATCACGGCACGTTCGACGCGTACGAGGCCGCGAAGGCGAAGCTGTTCGCGTGGCGCGGCCTGCGCGCGGCGGTGATCAACCGCGACGATGCGGCTGGCCGCCGCCTGCTCGAGAAGCTGGCCGGTCGCGTGCGCACGATCGCGTACGGGATCGGCGACGCACCGGCGCCCGACGCCGATCGCGAACTGGTCGCGCTCGACGTGCGCGCCACCGCGACGGGTACCGCCTTCCGCCTGCGTTCGTCGTGGGGCGACGCGGACGTCGAGGTCGGCACGCTCGGCACGTTCAACGTCAGCAATCTGCTCGCCGTGCTCGGCTCGCTGCTCGCGGCCGACGTGCCGTTCGACGCGGCCCTCGCCGAGATCGAGCGGCTCGAGTCGGTCAATGGCCGGATGCAGCGGCTCGGCGGCCGGTTGCAGAACGACGAACCGCTCGTCGTGATCGATTACGCACACACGCCCGACGCGCTCGACAAGACGCTCGACGCGCTGCGCCCGATCGCCGCGGCGCGCGGCGGCCGGCTCGTCTGCATGTTCGGCTGCGGCGGCGATCGCGATGCGACGAAGCGCCCGCTGATGGGCGCGATCGCGGAGCGGCTCGCCGACGAAGTCGTCGTCACGAGCGACAACCCGCGCAGCGAAGATCCGCAGTACATCATCGACCAGGTCATCGCGGGCATGACCGCGCCCGAGCGCGCACGCCGTATCGAGGATCGCGCGAGCGCGATCCTGCAGGCGGTGCGCGGCGCCGCACGCGAGGATGTCGTCGTGCTGGCCGGCAAGGGCCACGAGGCTACGCAGGAAATCATGGGCAAGAAGCGCACCTTCTCCGACCAGGATCACGCGCGGCTCGCGCTTGCAGCGCGCGCCACGCACGGCAAGGGAGGCGCCGAATGACGATGCTCAGTCTCGGCGAAGCCGCCCGCCTGATTCCCGGCGCCACCGTCCACGGCGACGCGGGCGTCACGTTCGACCGCGTGTCGACCGATAGCCGCACGGTCGGCCCGGGCGACCTGTTCGTCGCGCTGAAGGGCGAGCGCTTCGACGCGCACGACTTTCTCGGCGACGTCGCCGCGCGCGGGGCCGCCGCGGCGCTCGTCGCGCACGCGCCGGCGGGCGTCGCGATGCCGATGATCGCCGGCGGCGAAACGCGTGCCGCGCTCGGCGCGCTCGCGCACGGCTGGCGGATGCGATTCCCGCTGCCGGTCGTCGCGGTGACGGGCAGCAACGGCAAGACGACCGTCAAGGAAATGATCGCGTCGATCTTCGCGGCGGCGGTCGGTGCCGACGCGCGGCTCGCGACGGCCGGCAACCTGAACAACGATGTCGGCCTGCCGCTGACGCTGCTGCGCCTGTCGGCCGCGCATCGTCTCGCGGTGATCGAGATCGGCATGAACCATCCGGGCGAAACCGAAGTCCTCGCGCGCCTCACCGCGCCGACGGTCGCGCTCGTCAACAACGCGCAGCGCGAGCACCAGGAATTCATGGCGACGGTCGAAGCCGTTGCGCTCGAACACGCGGCCGTGATCCACGCGCTGCCGCCGGACGGCGTCGCGGTGTTCCCGGCCGACGACGCGTACGCGGGCATCTGGCGCGTCGCGGCAACCGGCAACCGGATCCTCGATTTCGCGCTGCACGACGCCGAACGGCAGAACGACGCACAGATCGTCGGTCGCATGCACGGCGGCGAACTCGCGATCGATACGCCGGCCGGCGCCGTCACGGTGCGGCTGCGTGCGCTCGGCGAGCACAACGCGCGTAACGCGCTGGCCGCGACGGCCGCGGCGCTCGGCGCCGGCGTCGCGCTGTCGGCGATCCGGCAGGGTCTCGAAGCGTTCGAACCGGTCAAGGGCCGGCTGCAGGTGAAGCCCGCGAGCGTCGGCAGCCTCGCGGGCGCGACGGTCGTCGACGATACGTACAACGCGAACCCCGATTCGATGCGTGCGGCGATCGACGTGCTCGCCGCGCATCCGGCGCCGCGTGTGCTGGTGATCGGCGACATGGGCGAAGTCGGCGACGAAGGGCCGGCATTCCACCGCGAGATCGGCGCGTACGCGCGCGAACGCGGGATCGACGCGCTGTTCGCGCTCGGCGACGCGTCGCGCGACGCGTGCACGGCCTACGGCGACACCGCGCGCCATTTCGACGACGTCGGCGCGCTCGTGTCGGCGCTGCTCGCGGCCGGTTACGGCGCGCAGGCGACGGTGCTCGTGAAGGGCTCGCGGTACATGAAGATGGAGCGCGTGGTCGACGCGCTGACGAACCAACCCGCGGCGGGCACCGTGCCCGCCGCACACTGAGTAGAAGGAAGGAAGCATGCTGCTGGCGCTGGCGCAATGGCTGCAAGGAGACGCAAGCTTTTTGCGCTTGTTCACGTACCTCACGTTCCGTGCGGTGATGGCCACCATCACCGCGCTGGGGATCGGGCTCGTGTGCGGACCGTGGGTGATCCGCAAGCTGACGCAAATGAAGGTCGGGCAGGCCGTGCGCAAGGACGGCCCGCAGACCCACCTCGTCAAGTCCGGCACGCCGACGATGGGCGGCGTGCTGATCCTGATCGGCATCGCGGTCGCGACGCTGCTGTGGGGCGACCTGACGAACCGTTTCATCTGGATCGTGATGCTCGTGACGTTCGGTTTCGGCGTGATCGGCTGGGTCGACGATTACCGCAAGGTCGTCCACAAGGATCCGCGCGGGATGTCGTCGCGCGAGAAGTATTTCTGGCAATCGGTGATCGGGCTGTTCGCGGCCGTCTATCTCGCGTTCAGCGTGTCCGAGGCGAACAACGTGCGCGTGTTCGACCTGTTCATGGCGTGGGTGCGCAGCGGCCTGTCGATGGGGCTGCCGGCGCGCGCCGACCTGATGCTGCCGTTCCTGAAGTCGATCAGCTATCCGCTCGGCGTGTGGGGCTTCATCGTGCTGACCTACTTCGTGATCGTCGGCGCGAGCAACGCGGTGAATCTGACCGACGGGCTCGACGGCCTCGTGATCATGCCGGTCGTGCTCGTGGGCGCGTCGCTCGGTGTGTTCGCGTACGTGATGGGCAGCGCGGTCTATTCAAAATACCTGCTGTTCCCGCACATCCCGGGCGCGGGCGAACTGCTGATCTTCTGTTCCGCGATGGGCGGGGCCGGGCTCGCGTTCCTCTGGTACAACACGCACCCCGCGCAGGTATTCATGGGCGACGTCGGCGCGCTGGCGCTCGGCGGCGCGCTCGGCACGGTCGCGGTGATCGTGCGCCAGGAAATCGTGCTGTTCATCATGGGCGGCATCTTCGTCGCGGAAACGCTGTCGGTGATGCTGCAGGTGTCGTGGTTCAAGTACACGAAGAAGCGTTACGGCGAAGGGCGGCGCCTGCTGAAGATGGCGCCGCTGCATCACCATTTCGAATTGTCCGGCTGGAAGGAAACGCAGGTGGTCGTGCGTTTCTGGATCATCACGCTGATGCTGTGCCTGTTCGGTCTGACCACCCTCAAGCTGCGGTAAAGGAAAGGTAACAAGGATGTCTGGCGAGATGTTTGGAGATCGGCAACGGCCGATGGTGCTCGTACTGGGGCTCGGGGAATCGGGTCTCGCGATCGCGCGATGGTGCGCGAGGCACGGGTGCCGGCTGCGTATTGCCGATACCCGCGAGGCGCCGCCGCACCTTGCCGCGCTGCAGGCCGAAGGCATCGATGCGGAATTCGTCGGCGGGGCGTTCACGCCCGCGCTGCTCGATGGCGGTGTCGAGATCGTCGGGCTGAGCCCCGGCCTGTCGCCGCTCGAACCGGCGCTCGCCGCGCTGCTCGCCGCCGCGCACGAGCGCGGTGTCGCGGTATGGGGCGAGCTGGAATTCTTCGCGCAGGCGCTGCGCGCGCTCGGCACGAGCGGCTACCAGCCGAAGGTGCTCGCGATTACTGGCACCAACGGCAAGACCACGACGACGAGCCTCACGGGCCTGCTGTGCCAGCGTTCGGGCAAGAAGGTCGCCGTCGCGGGCAACATCAGCCCGGCGATGCTCGACCGGCTCGCGAGCGCGATCGACGACACCGCGCTGCCCGACGTATGGGTGCTCGAACTGTCGAGCTTCCAGCTCGAGACGGCACGCACGTTCGCGCCCGATGCGGCCGCGATCCTCAACATCACGCAGGACCACCTCGACTGGCACGGCAGCTTCGACGCGTACGCGCAGGCGAAGGGCCGGATCTTCGGCGCGACGACGACGCGCGTGCTGAACCGCGACGACGCGGCCGTGATGAAGTTCGCGCCCGTCGCCGGCGCGGCCGACGCGCCGCGCACGGTCACGTTCGGTCTGAACGAACCGACGCAGGACGGCGACTACGGCCTGTCGCGCGACAACGGCATCGCGTGGCTGGTGGAAGCCGTCGATCGCGACGCGCCGGATGAAGCGACGACGACCCGCCGGCGCAAGCGCGACGCCGCGCATACGCCGGACATCGCGCAAAAGCGCCTGATGCCGGCCGACGCGCTGCGCATCCGCGGGCTGCACAACGCGGCGAACGCGCTGGCCGCGTTCGCGCTCGCACGCGCGATCGACCTGCCGGCAGCGCCGCTGCTGCACGCACTGCGCGAATACCGCGGCGAAGCGCATCGCGTCGAAGTGATCGCGACGATCGACGACGTGGACTACGTCGACGACAGCAAGGGCACGAACGTCGGCGCGACGGTGGCCGCGCTCGACGGGCTCGCGCAGAAGATCGTGCTGATCGCGGGCGGCGACGGCAAGGGGCAGGATTTCGCGCCGCTGGTCGCGCCGGTCGCGCGCTGGTGCCGCGCGGTGATGCTGATCGGCCGCGACGCGCCGGCGATCCGCGACACGCTCGCCGAAACCGGCGTGCCGCTCGTGGACCACGCGACGCTCGAAGGCGCGGTGCGCGCGGCGGCCGATCTGGCCGAGCCGGGCGATGCGGTGCTGTTGTCGCCTGCATGCGCGAGCCTCGACATGTTCAGGAACTACGCCCATCGCGCGGAAGTGTTCCGCGCGGCGGTCGACGAAATCGCCATCGACAAAGGAGCGACGCCATGAGCTGGTCCGATCGCCTCGTCTCCCGTTTCAACGACCGGCGCGACACCGGCGGCAATGCCGCGGGCGGCCGCGTCGCGTCGGCCACGCGCGCCGCGACGGGCGGCCTCGCGAGCGTCGTCAACGGCGTGCGCCCGAGCCGTTCGCGGATGCTCGATTTCGACTATTCGCTGCTGTGGGTCGCGATCGCGCTGCTGGGGCTCGGCGTCGTGATGGTGTATTCGGCGTCGATCGCGATGCCCGATTCGCCGAAATACGCGTCGTATCACGACTACGCGTTCCTGATGCGCCACTGCGTGTCGCTCACCGTCGCGTTCATCGCGGCGGTGCTCGCGTTCCGCGTGCCGGTGTCGACCTGGGACAAGTACGCGCCGCATCTTTTCCTGATCGCACTGGTCGGCCTCGTGATCGTGCTGATCCCGCACGTCGGCAAGGGCGTGAACGGTGCACGCCGCTGGATTCCGCTCGGCATCACCAACATGCAGCCGTCGGAAATCATGAAGCTCGCGGTGACGATCTACGCGGCGAACTACACGGTGCGCAAGCAGGAATACATGCAGAGCTTCGCGAAGGGCTTCCTGCCGATGGCGTTCGCGGTCGGCCTGGTCGGCGCGCTGCTGCTGCTCGAGCCCGACATGGGCGCGTTCATGGTGGTCGCCGCGATCGCGATGGGCGTGCTGTTCCTCGGCGGCGTGAACGGCAAGCTGTTCGGCGGCCTCGTCGCGACGGCGGTCGGCACGTTCACGATGCTCGTGTGGCTGTCGCCGTGGCGTCGCGAGCGGATCTTCGCGTATCTCGATCCGTGGGACGAGCGCTACGCGCAGGGCAAGGCCTACCAGCTCACGCACTCGCTGATCGCGTTCGGCCGCGGCGAGTGGTTCGGCGTCGGCCTCGGCGGCAGCGTCGAGAAGCTGAATTACCTGCCGGAAGCGCATACCGACTTCATCCTCGCGGTGATCGGCGAGGAGCTCGGCTTCGTCGGCGTGCTGGTCGTGATCCTGCTGTTCTATTGGATCGTGCGCCGCGCGTTCGAGATCGGCCGCCAGGCGCTCGCGCTCGATCGCACGTTCGCGGGCCTGATGGCGAAGGGCATCGGCATCTGGTTCGGCGCGCAGACGTTCATCAACATGGGCGTGAATCTCGGCTTGCTGCCGACCAAGGGCCTGACGCTGCCGCTCGTGAGCTACGGCGGCTCCGGCATCCTGCTGAACTGCGTCGCGCTCGCGGTGTTGCTGCGGGTCGACTACGAGAACCGGGTGCTGATGCGCGGAGGGAAGGTATGACCGCGTCGCAGCGCACGCTGATGGTGATGGCAGGCGGCACCGGGGGCCACGTGTTCCCGGGGCTCGCGGTCGCGCACCGGATGGAAGCGGCGGGCTGGCGCGTCGTATGGCTCGGCAATCCGGCCGGGATGGAAGCGACGCTCGTGCCGAAACACGGTATTCCGATGGAGTACGTGCGGTTCGGCGGGCTGCGCGGCAAGGGCCTGAAGACCAAGCTGACGCTGCCGGTCAACCTGCTGCGCGCATGCTGGCAGAGCCTCGGCGCGCTGCGCCGCGTGCGGCCCGACGTCGTGCTCGGGATGGGCGGCTACATCACGTTTCCGGCGGGCGTGATGACCGCGCTGTCGGGGCGTCCGCTCGTGCTGCATGAACAGAATTCGATCGCGGGCCTCACGAACAAGGTGCTCGCGAAACTCGCGAAGCGCGTGCTCGTCGCGTTCCCCGGCGCGCTGCCGCACGCGGAATGGACCGGTAACCCGATTCGCGCGGAACTCGCGCACACGGAACCACCCCAGGCACGCTATGCGTCGCGCGGCGGCCCGTTGAACGTGCTGGTCGTCGGCGGCAGCCTCGGGGCGGCCGCGCTGAACGAAGTCGTGCCGCGCGCGCTGGCGCTGCTGGCGCCGGGCGAGCGTCCGCGCGTCGTGCACCAGGCCGGCGTGAAGCACATCGAGGCACTGAAGGCGAATTACGAAGCGGCCGGTTTCGCGGCCGGCGAGGACGTGCGGCTCGTGCCGTTCATCGACGACATGGCGGCCGCGTATGCGGCGGCGGATCTGGTGATCTGCCGGTCGGGCGCGATGACGGTCTCGGAGATCGCGGCGGTGGGCGTGGCGGCGCTGTTCGTGCCGTTCCCGCATGCGGTCGACGATCACCAGACGACCAACGCCGCGTTTCTCGCCGATGCGGGCGCGGCCGTGCTGGTGCAACAACGCGACCTGTCGGCGGAACTGCTCGCCGACTGGCTGCGCGGCCAGTCGCGGGCCTCGCTCGCGGACATGGCGGAACGTTCGCGCTCGCTCGCGAAGCCCGAGGCCACCGACGAAGTCGCGCGCGTCTGCGCGAAGGCGGCCGGCGCGAACCTGGAACAACTGCAATGAAACACATCGTCAAACACATTCATTTCGTCGGGATCGGCGGCGCGGGGATGAGCGGCATCGCCGAAGTGCTGGTCAACCTCGGCTACGCGGTCAGCGGCTCGGACCTGTCGCGCAATGCGGTGACCGACCGGCTCGAGGCGCTGGGCGCGCGGATCGCGATCGGTCACGACGCGGCGAACATCGAGGGCGCGAACGCGGTCGTCGTGTCGACGGCCGTGCGCTCCGACAACCCGGAAGTGCTGGCCGCGCGCGCGAAGCGCGTGCCGATCGTGCAGCGCGCGGTGATGCTGGCGGAGCTGATGCGCCTGAAGCAGGGAATCGCGATCGCCGGCACGCACGGCAAGACCACGACGACGAGCCTCGTCGCGAGCGTGCTCGCGGCGGGCGGGCTGGACCCGACCTTCGTGATCGGCGGCCGGCTGATCAGCGCCGGCGCGAACGCGCGGCTCGGCACGGGCGACTTCATCGTCGCCGAGGCCGACGAGTCGGATGCGTCGTTCCTGAACCTGTATCCGGTGATCGAAGTCATCACGAACATCGACGCGGACCACATGGACACCTATGGCCACGATTTCGCGCGGCTCAAGCAGGCGTTCATCGAATTCACGCAGCGCCTGCCGTTCTACGGCAGCGCGGTGGTGTGCGTCGACGATCCGAACGTACGGCAGATCATCCCGTTCATCTCGAAGCCGGTCGTGCGCTACGGCCTGTCGCCGGACGCGCAGGTGCGCGCGGAAGACATCGACGCGCGCGACGGCCGGATGCATTTCACGGTGATCCGCGAAGGGCGCGCGCCGCTCGCGGTGGTGCTGAACATGCCGGGCCTGCACAACGTGCAGAACGCGCTCGCGGCGATCGCGATCGCGACCGATCTCGGCGTGTCGGACGACGCGATCCAGCTGGCGCTGGCGGAGTTCAACGGCGTCGGCCGGCGCTTCCAGCGTTACGGCGAAGTGGCGAGCGCGGACGGCGGCCAGTACACGCTGATCGACGACTACGGTCATCACCCGGTCGAGATGGCGGCGACGATCGCGGCCGCGCGCGGCGCGTTCCCGGGCCGCCGCCTCGTGCTGGCGTTCCAGCCGCACCGCTATACGCGCACGCGCGACTGCTTCGACGATTTCGTCAACGTGCTGTCGACCGTCGATGCGCTGGTGCTGACCGAAGTCTATGCGGCCGGCGAGGCCGCGATCCCGACGGCCAGCGGCGACGCATTGTCGCGCGCGCTGCGCGCGGCGGGCAAGGTTGATCCGGTGTTCGTCGCGACGGTCGACGACGTGCCGGACGCTTTGGCGAAAGTCGCGCAGAACGGCGACGTGGTGATCACGATGGGAGCGGGTTCGATCGGCGGCGTGCCGGCGAAGCTCGCGCAACACATTCAACAGAAGGCATGACATGAGCGGGATCGATCCGAAACGTTTCGGCAAGGTGGCAGTGTTGTTCGGCGGGGAATCCGCCGAGCGCGAGGTGTCGCTCACCTCGGGCCGCCTCGTGCTGCAGGGCCTGCGTGACGCGGGCGTCGACGCGCATCCGTTCGACCCGGCCGAGCGGCCGCTGTCGGCGCTGAAGGACGAAGGCTTCGTGCGCGCGTTCAACGCGCTGCACGGCGGCTACGGCGAGAACGGCCAGATCCAGGGCGCGCTCGATTTCTACGGGATTCGCTACACGGGCAGCGGCGTGCTGGGCTCGGCGCTCGGCCTCGACAAGTTCCGCACGAAACTCGTGTGGCAGCAGACGGGCGTGCCGACGCCGCCGTTCGAGACGGTGATGCGCGGCGACGACCTGGCCGCGCGCGCGACCGACATCGTCGCGAAGCTCGGTCTGCCGCTGTTCGTGAAGCCGGCGAGCGAGGGCTCGAGCGTCGCGGTGCTGAAGGTGAAGACGGCCGACGCGCTGCCGGCCGCGCTCGAGGAAGCCGCGACGCACGACAAGATCGTGATCGTCGAGAAGAGCATCGAAGGCGGCGGCGAATACACCGCGTGCATCGCCGGCGATCTCGACCTGCCGCTGATCAAGATCGTGCCGGCGGGCGAGTTCTACGACTACCACGCGAAGTACGTCGCCGACGATACGCAGTACCTGATCCCGTGCGGCCTGCCGGCGCAACAGGAAGCGGAACTGAAGCGCATCGCGCGCCGCGCGTTCGACGTGCTCGGCTGCACCGACTGGGGCCGCGCGGATTTCATGCTCGACGCGGCCGGCAATGCGTATTTCCTGGAAGTGAACACGGCCCCCGGGATGACCGACCACTCGCTGCCGCCGAAGGCCGCGCGCGCGGTCGGCATCAGCTATTCGGAGCTGGTCGTGAAGGTGCTGTCGCTCACGCTCAACGACTGACGCAGGAACGGAACGACGTATGTGGAACAACGTTCGCCAACTCAACCTTGCCGCCAGCGCGCTGTACGCGCTGCTGCTGCTCGTGTTGGCGGCGGCCGGCTGCTACTGGCTGATCCAGCGCCCGACGTTCGCGCTGCGGGAAATCCGGATCGACGGCGATACCGAGCACATCAACTCGCCGACGGTGCGCGCGGGCGTGGTCGGCCGGCTGAAGGGCAATTTCTTCACGGTCGATCTCGATACGGCGCGCGCGGCGTTCGAGCAGATGCCGTGGGTGCGTCACGCGAGCGTGCGCCGGGTGTGGCCGAATGCGCTGGCTGTCACGCTCGAGGAGTACAAACCGCTCGGGACCTGGGGCAGCGATCAGCTGGTGAGCGTCGACGGCGAGCTGTTCACCGCGAACCAGGGCGAGCTGGAGCAGGAACTGCCGGCGTTCGACGGCCCGGAAGGCAGCGCGAAGGAAGTCGTCACGCGGTATCGCGACTTCGGGAAATGGTTTGCGCCGCTGAAGGCGGCGCCGGAAGAAGTGACGCTGTCGGCGCGGTACGCGTGGACGGTGAAGCTGTCGAACGGCATGCAGGTGGAGCTGGGCAAGGAACGCAACAGCGACACGCTGCATGACCGGAGCCAGCGCCTGGTCGCCGCGTGGCCGGCCGTCACGGAGCGTTGGGGCAACGACATCGAGTACGCGGACCTGCGTTATCCGAACGGATTCGCGATTCGCGCGGCAGGCATGCGGTTCCTGACCGATACCGACAAGCGCAAGAAGTAACGAGAGATCACACGCAAGAGCACTTTATGAGCAAAGACTACAAGGATCTGCTGGTTTCCCTCGACATCGGCACGTCGAAGGTGGTGGCCATCGTCGCCGAGCTGAAGGGCGAGGGTCACTACGAGGTGATCGGTCTCGGCCAGAGCGAGTCGAAGGGTCTGAAGAAAGGTGTGGTGGTCAACATCGAGGCCACCGTGCAGTCGATCCAGCGCGCGCTCGAGGAAGCCGAGCTGATGGCCGACTGCAAGATCACCAACGTGTTTACGGGGATCGCGGGCAGCCACATCCGCAGCTTCAACTCGAGCGGGATGGTCGCGATCAAGGACAAGGAAGTCACGCAGACGGACGTCGCGCGCGTGATCGAGACCGCGAAGGCGATCAACATCCCGACCGACCAGCAGGTGCTGCACATCCTCACGCAGGAATTCATCATCGACGGCCAGGAAGACGTGCGCGAGCCGATCGGGATGAGCGGCATCCGGCTGGAAGTGAAAGTGCACATCGTGACGGGCGCGGTGAGCGCCGCGCAGAACATCGTCAAGTGCGTGCGCCGCTGCGGGCTGGAAGTGAACGACCTGATCCTGCAGCCGCTCGCGTCGTCGCTGGCGGTGCTGACGGAAGACGAGAAGGATCTCGGCGTGGTGCTGGTCGACATCGGCGGCGGCACGACCGACATCGCGATCTTCGCCGAAGGCGCGATCCGCCACACGGCGGTGATCCCGATCGCCGGCGACCAGATCACGAGCGACATCGCGATGGCGCTGCGCACGCCGACGCCGGACGCGGAAGACATCAAGGTCGGCTACGGGATCGCGAAGCAGGCGCTCGCCGATCCGGACGAAATGGTCGAAGTGCCGGGCCTCGGCGAACGCGGCCCGCGCACGCTGTCGCGCCAGGCGCTCGCGGCGGTGATCGAGCCGCGCGTCGAGGAACTGTTCTCGCTCGTGCAGCAGGTCGTGCGCGAGTCCGGTTATGAAGAACTCCTGAGCTCCGGCGTGGTCATTACCGGCGGTGCCTCGATGATGCCGGGCATGGTCGAGCTCGGCGAAGACATTTTCCTGAAACCGGTGCGCATCGGCGCGCCAGAATACGCAGGCGGCCTGTCCGACGTCGTGCGCAATCCGCGCTACTCGACGGCGATGGGGCTGCTCGTCGAAGGCAGTGCGCAGCGCATGCGCGGCCGCAAGGTCGCCGTGCAGTCCGGCAACGCGGGGCAGGTGTTCTCGCGGATGAAGGAGTGGTTCCTGAGCAACTTCTGACAAACCGAATCGAAATTCGCGCTGGTGCCGGCGGCTGGCGCGCGACAGGGGGTTGCCCGATCTCCTGCCGAATAACGGCCGAGTAGCAGTCATTCTCTTGACGGAGGCAACAATGGAATTCGAAATGCTGGAAACCGAGACCAACGGCACCATCATCAAGGTGGTCGGCGTTGGCGGCGCTGGCGGCAATGCCGTCCAGCACATGATCAACCGCGGCGTGCAGGGCGTCGACTTCATCGTGATGAACACGGACGCCCAGGCGCTGTCGCGTTCGCGCGCATCGTCGGTGATCCAGCTCGGCAACACGGGTCTTGGTGCCGGTGCAAAGCCGGAAATGGGTCGTGCGGCGGCCGAAGAAGCGCGTGAGCGCATCGCCGACGCACTGCGCGGCGCGCACATGGTGTTCATCACGGCCGGCATGGGCGGTGGCACGGGTACGGGCGCGGCGCCGGTGGTCGCGCAGATCGCGAAGGAGATGGGCATTCTGACGGTCGGTGTCGTCAGCAAGCCGTTCGAGTTCGAAGGCGGCAAGCGCATGCGCGTCGCCGAAGCAGGCTCGCAGCAACTGGAGGATCACGTCGACTCGCTGATCGTCGTGCTGAACGACAAGCTGTTCGACGTGATGGGCGACGACGCCGAGATGGACAAGTGCTTCCAGTGCGCGGACGACGTGTTGAACAACGCGGTGGCAGGCATCGCGGAAATCATCAACGTCGACGGCCTCGTGAACGTCGACTTCGAAGACGTGAAGACGGTGATGGGCGAGCAGGGCAAGGCGATGATGGGCACGGCGACGGTCGCCGGCGTCGATCGCGCGCGCCTCGCGGCGGAACAGGCCGTGGCGAGCCCGCTGCTCGAAGGCGTCGATCTGTCGGGCGCGCGCGGCGTGCTGGTCAACATCACGTCGAGCCGTTCGCTGCGTCTGTCGGAAACGCGCGAAGTGATGAACACGATCAAGAGCTACGCGGCGGAAGATGCGACGGTGATCTTCGGTGCGGTGTACGACGACGCGATGGGCGATGCACTGCGCGTGACGGTCGTGGCGACGGGTCTGGGCCGTGCGGCGAAGAAGCAGCAGTCGGCACCGATGACGCTGCTGCGCACGGGTACGGACAACCAGCCGGTCAGCGCGGTGTCGCACGGCTACGCGCCGGCGCAGCACGTCAGCACGGCCGACTACGGCGCGCTCGATACGCCGGCGGTGTGGCGCAATTCGCGTGAAACCGCGGCATCGCACGTGCAGGCGCTGCAGGAGAAGGGTGTCGACACGTACGACATCCCGGCTTTCCTGCGCAAGCAGGCTGACTGACGCAAACACAGGCGAAGCCGCGGCGAAGTTGCCGCGGTAACGCCGGCGTGACGGATGCTACGGACCCAAACAGGCCGCGTCGGATGCGACGCCGGGCCGGGAAACGTGCCCTCTTCGCTCGAGCGAAGCGGGATGGGCCGGGCTGTCCGCAACACGCTGAAAAACCGTATCGCTATGAGGGACCAGCCATGATTCAAGTGGGCGACGCGCTGCCCGACGCGCAATTGTTCGAGTTCATCGACGACGCGCGCGAAGGGTGCACGCTGGGGCCGAACGCCTGCAGCGTGCGCGACCAGGTGGCGGGAAAGCGGGTGGTGATCTTCGGATTGCCGGGCGCTTTCACGCCGACCTGCTCGGCGCAGCATGTGCCGGGCTACGTCGAACACGCCGAGCAATTGCGCGCGGCGGGGATCGACGAGATCTGGTGCGTGTCCGTCAACGACGCATTCGTGATGGGCGCATGGGGACGTGATCTGCACACCGCGGGCAAGGTGCGCATGATGGCGGACGGCAGCGCGGCTTTCACTCATGCGCTGGGGCTGACGCAGGATTTGTCCGCGCGTGGCATGGGAATTCGTTCCCTGCGCTACGCGATGGTGATTGACGGCGGTGTGGTCAAGACGCTGGCCGTCGAGGCGCCGGGCAAATTCGAAGTGAGCGATGCGGCGAGTGTTCTCGCGACGTTGACGTCCTGATCGTGCGGTGCGCCGTTGCCTTCCGGCAACGCTGCTCACCGGCCTCAGGGCAGTTGTAACACGGGCTGATGACCGGAAACGCCTCCGTTCCGGGCATCGGCCCGTCCCGTATCGGCACGGGTAAACTGTCGAAACAGATTGATACGCAGTTTCAGGCAGCGTTGAATAGGGAATTACGCTATAATCCCGCCTATCGAATATAGCTCCTGATTGATATCTTCAATCAAGACGAAGAAGACCATGTTGAAGCAGCGCACCATCAAATCCATCGTGAAGACCGTGGGTATCGGTGTCCACTCGGGCCGCAAGATCGAGTTGACGCTCCGTCCCGCCGCGCCCGGCACGGGCATCGTCTTTTCACGCGTCGACCTGCCCACGCCGGTCGACATTCCCGCATCGGCGATGTCGATCGGCGACACGCGGCTCGCGTCGGTGTTGCAGAAGGATGGCGTGCGTGTGTCGACGGTCGAGCACCTGATGTCCGCGTGTGCGGGTCTCGGCATCGACAACCTGTATGTCGATGTGACGGCCGAGGAAATCCCGATCATGGACGGCAGCGCCGCCACGTTCGTGTTCCTGATCCAGTCCGCCGGCATCGAGGAACAGAACGCGCCGAAGCGTTTCATCAAAGTGAAGAAGCCGGTCGAAATCCGTGACGGCGACAAGTTCGCGCGGCTCGATCCGTATTTCGGCTTCAAGCTGAAGTTCTCGATCGACTTCCGTCACCCGGCCGTCGACAAGACGGGCCAGGAACTCGAGGTCGATTTCGCGACCACGTCGTACGTGCGCGAGATCGCGCGTGCGCGCACGTTCGGTTTCGCGCACGAAGCCGAGATGCTGCGCGAGATCGGCCTGGCGCGCGGCGGCAGCATGGACAACGCGATCGTGCTCGACGAGTACCGGATCCTGAACAACGACGGGCTGCGCTACGACGACGAGTTCGTGAAGCACAAGATGCTCGACGCGATCGGCGATCTGTACGTGATCGGCCATCCGCTGCTGGCGTCGTACACCGCGTACAAGTCGGGCCACGGCCTGAACAACGCGTTGCTGCGCGAACTGCTCGCGCACGAAGACGCGTACGAGATTGTGACGTTCGACGATCCGCAGGCTGCACCGAAGGGGTTCGCGTTCGACGCGCAGACGGCCTTCGCGTGACCGGCGTTCAGCGCAAGCGATAAAAAAAGCGACCTTCGGGTCGCTTTTTTGTTGGCTGGCGGCCGCCGATGACCGGTGCGGTCAACGCGGCTTCGCGCCGTGCCGTGCCGCCATCCGCGCGAG
Organism: Burkholderia sp. IO2; assembly: GCF_029522185.1. Taxonomy (NCBI): domain Bacteria; kingdom Pseudomonadati; phylum Pseudomonadota; class Betaproteobacteria; order Burkholderiales; family Burkholderiaceae; genus Burkholderia; species Burkholderia sp. IO2. The sequence goes on from NZ_JAKWFH010000022.1 coordinate 26,461, forward strand.
CGCGGCCTGCAGCGGCGATGGTTCGAGGTGGTCGGCGAGGTCGCGCAGCGCGGCGGCGCCGGCCGAGGTCATCCGAGCCTGCTTCACGTGCGGCGGCTCCGGCGCGTCCTTCGGCCGCACGCGCACGCGCAGCGTCGTCACGGGCCAGCCGCGCTTCTGGAGGTCGCCGAGCAGCCGCACCTCGACCTGTCGCAGCCGTGCTGCCAGCGCATTGTGCGCGGCAAAGAGGGTCAGGGTGCCGTCCTTGATGAAGCCCGGTTCGACGTGATTCGCCAGATAGTCGGGCAGGCATGCGCCCAGGTCGCGCTGCAGCGACGCGATCTGCTCGACACCGGCGCGCAGCGCCGCGAATGCGTCGGTACGACCGAGCACTTCGGACACGGGTTGCGGACGATAGGCGGCGAGCGGGCCGAAACGCTTGGAAAATCGGTTCATCGAGGCTTTATTCGAGCGCGCACGCGCGCGGACGTTGCAGCCGATTGTACCCGTGCCGGCCCGCGCACGGGCGGCTTTCGCCCCTGTCCGCCCGGCCCGGGCGCGCCATGCCCGTGCGGCCGGGACGCAGGCGCACGCGTCCCCGCGTGCTAAAATTCGACGTTTGAGTCCACTAATTCGCTAAGCCGCCGAGGCTCGGGCGCCGGGGCGCGCAACACGCGCCGGGCGCCGGTGCTGCGACGCAGGATCCGATCCGATGACAACCGGTTTTCTCCAGAAAATTTTTGGCAGCCGCAACCAGCGGCTCGTCAAGCAATACCAAAAGACCGTCGCGACGATCAATGCGCTCGAAACGCAGATCGAGAAGCTGACGGACGACCAGTTGCGCGGCAAGACGGACGAATTCCGCCAGCGGGTCGCGGCCGGCGAGTCGCTCGACAAGCTGCTGCCCGAGGCCTTCGCGGTGTGTCGCGAGGCGAGCCGTCGCGTGCTGAAGATGCGGCACTTCGACGTGCAGATGATCGGCGGCATGGTGCTCCACTACGGCAAGATCGCGGAAATGCGCACCGGCGAGGGCAAGACGCTCGTCGCGACGCTGCCCGTGTACCTGAACGCGCTGGCCGGCCGCGGTGTGCACGTCGTGACCGTCAACGACTACCTCGCGCAGCGCGACGCCGAATGGATGGCGCGCCTCTACAACTTCCTCGGTCTGTCGGTCGGCATCAACCTGTCCGGCATGGAGCACGACCAGAAGCAGCAGGCCTACGCGGCGGACATCACGTACGGCACGAACAACGAATTCGGCTTCGACTACCTGCGCGACAACATGGTCTACGAGACCGACGCGCGCGTGCAGCGGGCCCTGAACTTCGCGGTCGTCGACGAAGTGGACTCGATCCTGATCGACGAAGCGCGTACGCCGCTGATCATTTCGGGCCAGGCCGAGGATCACACCGAGCTGTACGTGCGGATGAACGCACTGCCGCCGCTGCTCGAGCGCCAGATCGGCGAAGAGAAGGCCGACGGCACGGGCGTCGAGAAGCCGGGCGACTACACGCTCGACGAGAAGGCGCGCCAGGTGTTCCTGACGGAATCGGGCCACGAGAAGGCCGAGCGCCTGCTTGCCGAATGGGGCCTGATCGGCGAGGGCGAGAGCCTGTACGCGCCGCAGAACATCACGCTGATGCACCACGTGTACGCGGCGCTGCGCGCCCATACGCTGTTCCACAAGGATCAGCACTACGTCGTGCAGAACGGCGAAGTGGTCATCGTCGACGAATTCACGGGCCGCCTGATGGCCGGCCGCCGCTGGTCCGACGGGCTGCACCAGGCCGTCGAGGCGAAGGAACACGTGAAGATCCAGAGCGAGAACCAGACGCTCGCGTCGATCACGTTCCAGAACTACTTCCGGATGTACGCGAAGCTGGCCGGCATGACCGGCACCGCGGACACCGAAGCGTACGAATTCAACGAGATCTACGGTCTCGAGACGGTCGTGATCCCGACCAACCGCCCGCCGAAGCGGATCGACAAGCAGGACCAGATCTACAAGACGGCCAAGGAGCGCTACGACGCGGTGATCCGCGACATCCGCGACTGCTACGAGCGCGGCCAGCCGGTGCTGGTCGGCACGACGTCGATCGAGAACTCCGAACTGCTGTCGCACCTGCTGAAGCAGGCCGGGCTGCCGCACGAAGTGCTGAACGCGAAGCAGCACGAGCGTGAAGCGGCGATCGTCGCGGAAGCTGGCCGTCCGAAGCGCATCACGATCGCGACCAACATGGCCGGCCGCGGTACCGACATCGTGCTCGGCGGCAATGCGGAGAAGCAGGCGGCGTTCATCGAGGCCGACGATTCGATCCCGGCCGACGAAAAGGCGCGCCGCATCCAGAAGCTGCACGACGAGTGGGAAACGCTGCACGAGGAGGTGAAGGCCGCGGGCGGCCTGCACATCATCGGCACCGAGCGCCACGAATCGCGCCGGATCGACAACCAGCTGCGCGGCCGTGCAGGCCGTCAGGGCGATCCGGGCTCGTCGCGCTTCTACCTGTCGCTCGACGATCCGCTGCTGCGCATCTTCGCGGGCGATCGCGTGCGCTCGATCATGGATCGCCTGAAGATGCCGGAAGGCGAGGCGATCGAAGCCGGCATCGTCACGCGGTCGATCGAATCGGCGCAGCGCAAGGTCGAAGCGCGCAACTTCGACATCCGCAAGCAGCTGCTCGAATACGACGACGTGTCGAACGACCAGCGCAAGGTGATCTACCAGCAGCGCAACGAGCTGCTCGAAGCACACGACATCACCGAGACGATCACCGCGATGCGTCACGGCGTGATCACCGAAGTCGTCCGCCAGTTCGTGCCGGAAGGCAGCATCGAAGAGCAGTGGGACGTGCCCGAGCTCGAGGAAGCGCTGCGCAACGACTGGCAGCTCGATCTCGCGATCCAGGAAATGGTGAACGAGTCGTCGTCGATCACGGCCGAGGAGATCCTCGACGCGGTGACGACGGCCGCCGACGAGCAGTACGAGGCGAAGGTCGCGATGGTCGGTCGCGAATCGTTCAGCGCGTTCGAGCGCTCGGTGATGCTGCAGACGGTCGACCGTCTGTGGCGCGAGCACCTCGCGGCGCTCGACCACTTGCGCCAGGGCATTCACCTGCGCGGCTATGCGCAGAAGAACCCGAAGCAGGAGTACAAGCGCGAGGCGTTCGAACTGTTCGCCGCGATGCTCGACGCGATCAAGCAGGAAGTCACGCGCATCGTGATGAACGTGCAGATCCAGTCGCCGGAGCAGCTCGAGGAGGCGGCCGAGCAGATCGAGGAGCGCGGCGGTCATCTCGAGAACGTCGAATACCAGCACGCCGACTACGCGGACGCCGGCGCCCCGGTGGCGAACGTCACGACTGCTGCTGCGGCGGCCACGGCGACGGCCGACATGGTCGGCAGCGCGATGACGCACGGCGGCCCCGGCGGCGAAATGCCGAAGGTCGGCCGCAACGACCCGTGCCCGTGCGGCAGCGGCAAGAAATACAAGCAATGTCACGGGAAGCTGTCATGATCGGCGGCGGCGCGCGTCACGCGCGCCGCGTCGTTCGCAGCTTCGAGTCAGTGATGTGAGTTGTGGCGGCCCGCGCGTGCGGCCGCCGGTTCTTCCAATCGATGCCGGCGCGTGCCGGCATTTTCCATCCGGCAGGTGTGCCCCATGGCAGTCAATTTTCCGTCGATCGATCCCGCCCAACTGCATCCCGTCGCCGGCGTCACGCTCGGCTGGGCGGAGGCGAACATCCGCAAGCCGAATCGCAAGGACGTGCTGGTCATTTCCGTCGACGAAGGCGCGACGGTCGCGGGCGTGTTCACCGAAAACCGTTTCTGCGCAGCGCCGGTCACCGTCTGCCGCGAGCATCTGGCGAAGGTGCGTGCGGGCGGCGCGGGCATCCGCGCACTGGTCGTGAATACCGGCAATGCGAACGCGGGCACCGGCGAGCCGGGCCTCGTGAACGCCCGTGAAACGTGCACGGAACTCGCACGCCTCGCGGGCATCGAGCCGGCGCAAGTGCTGCCGTTCTCGACCGGCGTGATCCTCGAGCCGCTGCCGATCGACCGCCTGAAGGCCGGTCTGCCGGCCGCGCTCGCGAACCGCAAGGCCGCGAACTGGTTCGACGCCGCGCAGGCGATCATGACGACCGACACGCTGCCGAAGGCGACGTCGCGCCAGGTGACGATCGACGGTCACACGGTCACGCTGACGGGCATCAGCAAGGGCGCGGGCATGATCAAGCCGAACATGGCGACGATGCTCGGCTTCCTCGCGTTCGATGCGAACGTCGCGCAGCCGGTTCTCGACACGCTCGTGAAGGAAGTCGCCGACCGCTCGTTCAACTGCATCACGATCGACGGCGACACGTCGACGAACGACTCGTTCATCCTGATCGCATCGGGCAAGAGCACGCTGCCGGCCATCACGTCGACCGATTCGCCGGCCTATGCGGCGCTGCGCGACGCGGTGACGGAGGTCGCGCAGGTGCTGTCGCAACTGATCGTGCGCGACGGCGAAGGCGCGACGAAATTCATGACGGTGCAGGTCGAAGGCGGCAAGAGCGTCGCCGAATGCCGCCAGATCGCGTACGCGATCGGCCATTCGCCGCTCGTGAAGACGGCCTTCTACGCATCTGACCCCAACCTCGGCCGGATTCTCGCGGCGATCGGCTATGCGGGCGTCGCGGATCTCGACGTCGGCAAGATCGACCTCTATCTGGACGACGTGCTCGTCGCGAAGGCCGGCGGCCGCAACCCGGCCTACCAGGAAGAGGACGGCCAGCGCGTGATGAAGCAGAGCGAGATCACGATCCGCGTGCTGCTCGGGCGCGGCGACGCGCAGGCCACCGTCTGGACGTGCGACCTGTCGCACGATTACGTGAGCATCAACGCGGATTACCGCTCCTGATCGGGAGCGCTCGAACGACATGGACAAGCTTGAACAGTTTCTGACGCGCGCGGAAGCGCTGCTCGGCCGTCTCGAAGGGATGCTGCCGCCCGCACCGGCGGCCATCGACTGGAACGCGGCGCACGCGTTCCGCTGGCGCAAGCGCCAGGGGCGCGGTTACCTGCAGCCGGTACCGGCCGTGTCGTCGATCACGCTCGGCGACCTGCACAACATCGACCGCCAGAAGGCGCTGATCGACCAGAACACGCGGCAGTTCGTGCAGCGCAAGCCGGCCAACAACGTGCTGTTGACCGGCGCACGCGGTACCGGCAAGTCGTCGCTGATCAAGGCGTGCCTGAATGCGTACGCGAACGACGGGCTGCGCCTGATCGAAGTCGACAAGGACGACCTGCACGATCTCGGCGACATCGTCGACCTGATCTCGCAGCGTCCGGAGCGGTTCATCGTGTTTTGCGACGACCTGTCGTTCGAGGACGGCGAATCGGGCTACAAGGCGCTGAAGGTCGCGCTGGACGGGTCGATCGCCGCGCAGTCGGACAACGTGCTGATCTACGCGACGTCGAACCGTCGCCACCTGCTGCCCGAGTACATGAGCGACAACGAGTCGTACAAGCATCTTCCTGACGGCGAGATTCACCCCGGCGAAGTGGTCGAGGAGAAGATCTCGCTGTCGGAGCGCTTCGGCCTGTGGGTCAGCTTCTATCCGTTCAAGCAGGACGACTACCTCGACATCGTCGCGCACTGGCTGCGCCACTTCGGCTGCCCGGAGACGGAGATCGACACGGCACGCGGCGACGCCCTCGTGTGGGCGCTCGAGCGCGGTTCGCGCTCGGGCCGCGTCGCGTGGCAGTTCGCGCGGGACTGGTCGGGCCGCAAGGAGCAGGCATGAGCGCGGATCTGGCACAGGGCGCCGTGCGGGCGCCGGACGGCCGCAAGGTGACGGAAGTCGCGGTCGGCGTGATGGTGCAGCCGGACGGTCGGTATCTGCTCGCGCAACGCCTGCAGGGCAAGCCGTATGAAGGTTACTGGGAGTTTCCGGGCGGCAAGCTGGAGGCCGGCGAAAGCGTCGAGGATGCGCTGGCGCGCGAGCTGCACGAGGAACTCGGCATCGAGGTCACGGCCAGCCACCGCTGGCACACGCTCGAGCACGATTATCCGCACGCGTACGTGCGGCTCTATTTCTGCAAGGTGACGGGCTGGACGGGCGAGCCGCACAGCAAGGAAGGGCAGGCGTTCGTATGGCAGCAACTGCCGGTCGAGGTCGCGCCGCTGTTGCCGGCGGCGCTGCCGGTGCTCGAACTGCTCGAGAAGGAAGCGGCGTCGCAATGACGCCGCGGCGGCCCGCCGGAAACGCGGGCCATATCGGCGGACGGCGGCGCCGCGCGCCGCTCAGCTGTCGCGGCGGTTGTCCGTGCCGTCCTCTTCCGACGACGGGCCCTCGTCGGAGGCGCCGCCGATCCGATACTTTTCCGCGGCCCATGCGCCAAGGTCGAGCTGCTTGCAGCGGGCCGAACAGAAGGGACGGAACTTGTTTTCAGGCGTCCAGCGCACTTCTGCGCCGCACGACGGACATTTCACAACGGTAGTCATACGAAAGCGTTGAACCGGCACGCGGCCGTTACAGATTACACAGGGTCAGATGGAACGGCACGTCGATGTCCACCGCACGCGGCCGCACGTCGCCGTCCTGCATGGTGAACCGTACCCACAGCATGTATTTGTTGGCGCTCGCTTCGGGAATGACGCGCAGCTCCGGCGCTACCCGCACCTGCATCAGTTGATAGGTGCGGCCGGACAGCATCTGCTGGTAGCTGCCCTGCATCGCCATGACCTTCGACGCCTGGCCTGATTCGCGCGCAAGCCGCAGCACGATCGCCGCGGCGTCGCGCAACGGCAGCATCGGCAGGACCCACTTCGCGATGTCCTGGCGCCGCTGCTCGGCGGGCCATTGCTGCCACGCGTAGTACGACGGCAGGTCGAACTTGCATGTCCCGCCCGGAATCACCGCGCGGCTGCGGATGCTGGCGAGCCACTCGTTGTCGACGAGGTGCTGGCCGGTCTTGCCCTGCATCTGCGCAAGATTCGCGAGCGTTTGCTCGATTTCACCGAGCACGGCTTCGAGCGCGTTCTGCTCGATGCCCGGATTGCCGCGAAAGGGGGCGAGCGTCTGGCGCTGACGTTCGAGCTCCTTCATCAGATCCGATTTCAGGTCCGCGCGGCCCGTTACCTCGGCGATTTCGAACAGCGTCGTCAGCGCGACGTGGTGTTCACGCGGGTCCTCCTGAGCCAAAAAGAACGCGAAGCGCTCGAACAGATCTTCGAGACGCAACAGCGTGCGAATTCGCTCGTTGAACGGATACTCGTAAAGAATCAAGCGCGCTCGCCTCTTGGGTAGGGATTGAAACAATGAAGGACATTCTAATGCCCCCTCTCTACCCTAGCAACGCGCCAATTTCGTACACCATCACGATTGCGCGCGATGCTCAGTGCGCGGCGGCCGCGAACGCGACGTAGCGTTGGTGCAGTGCATCGACCTGCGCGGCGAGCGCGTCGGGCGTGACCGCGTCGTTGACGATCACGTCGTCGGCCGCCGCGAGGCGGGCCTCGCGCGTCGCCTGTCGCGCGATGATCGCTTCGACCTGTTCGCGCGTGAAGCCGTTGCGCCGCATCACGCGTGCGATCTGCGTTTCGACCGGACAGTCGACGACCAGCACGCGATCGCTGCGCGCCTTCCACGTGCCCGACTCGACGAGCAGCGGCACGACGAACATCACGTACGGGCCCCGGGCCTCGCGCGCCTCGCGATCGGTCTCCGCACGGATCAGCGGATGCGTGATCGCTTCGAGGCGCCGGCGCGCGTCGTCGTCGCTGAAGATCAGTGTGCGCATCTTCGCGCGATCGAGCGAGCCGTCGGCGGCCACAAAGCCGCGACCGAAAGCGTGCTCGATAGCCGGCATCGCGAGACCGCCCGGCGCGGTGATGCGATGGGCAATCAGGTCGGTATCGACGAGCGATGCGCCACGGGCGCCGAACAGGTCGGCAACGGTCGTCTTGCCGCTGCCGATGCCGCCCGTGAGTCCTACTGAAAACATGTCAGCCTCCGAGCGCCGCATAGAAAGGGGTGCCGAAAAACAGCGTGGCGACGCCGCCGGCCGCGAGGAACGGGCCGAACGGAATCGGCTCCTCGAAGCGCATGCGGCCGCGCCAGGTCGCGACGAGCCCGACGACCGCGCCGGTCACCGCCGCGAACAGTACGACCTGCGGCAGTGCGGCCCAGCCCATCCATGCGCCGAGCGCGGCAAGCAGCTTCAGGTCGCCGAAACCGATGCCCTCGATGCCGCGCAGCCATTTGAACAGCCAGTAGATCGACCACAGGAACAGGTAGCCGGCCATCGCGCCGATCACGGCCGAGCGCAGCGAAGCGAACGTGCCGCCGAGGTTCAGCACGAGCCCGGCCCACAGCAGCGGCAGCGTCATCGAATCGGGCAGGTAGCCGGTCCGGATATCGATCGCGCTCATCGCGAGCAGCGCCGCGCACAGCGCGAACGCGGCAAGCGCGGCGACGGTCGGGCCGAACGCCGCGAGCGAGCCGGCCGCGAGCCCTGCGCACGCGAGCTCGACGAGCGGATAGCGGATGCCGATCGCATGGCCGCAGCACCGGCAGCGTCCGCGCAGCATCAGATAGCTGACGACCGGGATGTTCTCCCATGCGCGCAACACGTGGCCGCAATGCGGGCAGGCGCTGCGCGGGCGCCACAGATCGTAGCGCGGCGGATAACCATCGTCGGGCGGGGTGCTTGCGGCGCCCGTCGCTTCGGCGATCTCGGCCTGCCACGCGCGCTGCATCATCACGGGCAACCGGTGCACGACCACGTTCAGGAAGCTGCCGATGCAAAGGCCGATGACGACCGCGAACGCATACTGCAGCGCGGGCGGCAGCATCGCCAGCGCGAGCAGCGTGCTCTCGGGCGAATCGGAAACGGCGGACAGGGGCGCTGGCGTCATGAGGCTCAAGGATCGGACTAAAAGGCGACAGAATCGGTTGCGATGCTACACCACGTTGCCGAGCTGAAGGATCGGCAGGTACATCGCGATCACGAGGCCGCCGACGAGCGCGCCAAGGACGATCACGATCAACGGTTCGCCGAGCGCCGCGAGCGCATCGAGACGCGCGTCGAGCTGGCGTTCGCACAATGCGGCGATGTCGCCGAGCATCGAGTCGAGCGCACCGGTTTCCTCGGCGACGGCGATCGGTTGCACGACGTCGTCCGGAAAGCAGCCGGCCGAATGCATCGCATCGGCCAGACGGACGCCGCGCAACACGCGTGCGGCGATGTGCGCGGTGGCGTGCGCGAACACCGGGTGGCCGGCCGTGCGCTCGAGCGTGGCGAACGCATCGGCGAGCGGCACGCCGGCGCCGAGCAGGGTCGCCAGCGAGCGGCACCAGCGTGCGGCCGCGAACCGTTCCAGCGCGCTGCCCGCGAGCGGCGCGCGCAGCAGGCGCCGCGCGAGCGCATGACGCAGCGCGACCGAGCGCCGCAGCGCATGCTGCCCGGCCAGCGCTATGGCGGCCGCACCGGCCAGCAGCACACCGCCCCACGCCGACAGTGCCGAGGACAGCGCGAGTAGTGCGCGGGTCGGCGCGGGCAGGGCGGCGCCGAAACCGTCGAAGATCTGCCGGAAGGTCGGCACGACCCACACCATCAAGGCTGCCGAGATCGCGAGCGCGAACAGGATGACGGCGGCCGGATACGCGAGTGCGGCGCGCAGCTTGCGCCATTGCGCATCGGCGCGCTCGCGATGTTCCGCGACCCGGGTCAGCACGATGCCGAGCGACCCGGACGCCTCGCCGACCTCGATCAACTGGCGATACAGCGTGCCGAACTGCGATGGATAGCGTGCGAGCGCATCGGCAAAGCGCCGGCCGCCGACGATTTCACGGGCGAGTCCCGCGGCGATGCGCGGCACGCCGTCGCGCGTGCGGGTGCGGGCGAGCATCTCGAGCGACGGCGCAAGCGGCAGGCCGGCCTGCAGCAGACTTGCGAGCTGGCGCGTGAAGCGCGTGATGTCGCGTGCGGCCGCCGCGGGCGGACGGGCCGGCCCGCGGCCGTCGAGCGACAGTACCGCGATGCCGTCGCGTGCGAGCGTGGCGCGCGCGGCCGCGGCGTCGAAGGCGACGACGATCCCGCGGCGCGGCGAGCCGTCGCGATGGCGGCCGCGCCATGCAAAGCGGGTTTCGCGCGGTGGCGTGCGCATACTTATGCTCATGCCGCAGGTGTGGCCGCGACGGCTTCCGCGATGCTCGTCGTGCCGTCCAGGACGCGGGCGAATGCCGCGTCGCGCAGGCTGCGGACCCCCTCGGCCGCCACGCACTGCGCGAGTTCGCCGACGCTCGCCCGCGCGACGATGCGCTCCGCCAGCGCGGGCGATACCGGCATCGTCTGATGCAGGCCGATGCGGCCGCGATAGCCGATGCCGTGACAGGCGGAACAGCCGCGCGCGACGAACGGCCGCCATCCGGCTGCCAGCGCCGCCGGGTCACAGCCGGCTTCCCGCAGCGCACGCACCGATGCGTCCGAATGCACGCGGCAGGCGACGCACAGGCGCCGGACGAGACGCTGCGCGGTGACGAGATGCAGCGCGACCGCGAGGTTGTACGGCGCGACGCCGATATCGAGCAGCCGCGCGACGGCGGCCGGCGCGTCGTTCGTGTGCAGCGTCGACAGCACGAGGTGGCCGGTTTGCGCAGCCTTGATCGCGACATCGGCCGTCTCCGCATCGCGAATCTCGCCGACCATGATCACGTCCGGATCCTGCCGCAACAGCGCCCGCAGCGCGGTCGCGAACGTGAGTCCCGCCTTGTCGGCGACCCCGACCTGGTTGATCCCGTCGAGCTGGATCTCGGCGGGATCCTCGACCGTGCAGACGTTGTGTGCGTCGCGATCGAGCATCTGCAGCGCGCAGTAGAGCGACAGGGTCTTGCCGCTGCCGGTCGGGCCCGTGACGAGCACGAGGCCGTGCGGCGCGCGGATCGCGGCCTCCATCGCGGCGGCCTGCCGCGCGTCGAAGCCGAGGTTGGCAAGCGAGAGATCGGGCGGCAGTGTTTCGAGCCGCCGCAGCACGAGTTTTTCGCCGAACAGCGTGGGCAGCGAACTGACGCGGTAGTCGCCGCGCGTGCCGCCGTCGATCGCGATGCGCAGCCGGCCGTCCTGCGGAAGCCGCCGCTCGGCGATGTCCATGCGCGAGAGCACCTTGATCCGCGTGACGAGCGCATCGCGCAGGTGTAGCGGCGGGCGCGCATGTTCGTGCAGCACGCCGTCGATGCGAAGACGGATGCGCCAGCCGGCTTCGAATGGCTCGACGTGGATGTCCGACGCGTCGCGCACGCGCGCCGCATGCAGCGTGTCCGTCAGCAGCCGTACGGCGGGAGCATCGTCGAGCTGGGCCGCATCGAGTGCGTGGGGCGCGGTGGGCGGCGCGCCGGCGTGCGCGGGCGACGACTGCGGGTGCAGCGGCGCCCCGGAGGAAGGGAAATGCATGTGAGCCGGCACGCGGGCCGCCTGTTGACCGTGATGCGCAGATGATCGCGCGCCGCGGGCGGCGCCGGCAGTCGGCCGTTCGGCTAGGGCCAGCGCAAGCCCGTTATTAGTGCGAACAGGCCCTAGCGCGCGGCGGTGCGTCCGGTGCGCGCGCCGCGCGGCTTGAACAGCTTGACGGTGCGCACTGCCTGATCGTCGCTGCGCATCACTTCGAGCATCACGTCGCCGATTTTCAGGCACACGTCGTCTTCCGGAATTTCCTCGAGGATCTCGAGTACCAGCCCGTTCAGCGTCTTCGGCCCGTCGGTCGGCAGTTTCAGGTGCAGCCAGCGGTTCAGTTCGCGCAGCGGCATGCTGGCCGAGACGATGCATTCGCCGTTCTCGTCCCAGCCGCCCGCGCGTTCGCTGCGCGGCATCGACGTCGTGAATTCGCCGATCAGTTCCTCGATGATGTCCTCGGGCGTGACGAGCCCTTCGAGTTCGCCGTATTCGTTGACGACGAGCGCGGTGCGATGCCGGGTTTCCTGGAAGAACTGGAGCTGCTGGACCACCGGCGTGCCCGACGGCACGTAGTACGGTTCGGTGAGCAGCGAGCGCAGCGTCTCGCGGTCGAAATCCTGGTTGTGCAGCGCGGTGAGCGTCTTGCGCACGTGCAGCACGCCGAGCACCTTGTCGATGTCGCCTTCGTAGACCACCAGCCGGTTGTGATAGCAGGTTTCGAGCTGATGGAGGATGTCGTCGAGCGGCGCGTAGAAGTTGAGCGACTCGATCTGGCGACGCGGCACCATCACGTCGTCGACCGTGATGTTCTCGAGGTCGAACAGGTTGAGCAGGATGCTGCGGTGCTTGGTCGGCATGAAACTGCTCGATTCGAGCACGATGGCCCGCAGCTCGTCGGCCGACATCCGCTGGTCGCGGCCCTTCTTCGTGTTGATGCGCAGCACCCACAGCACGCCGTTCGCGAGCGCATTGACGAACCAGACGACCGGCTTGAACACGCGCATCAGCGGGGCGATCACGAGGCTCGCGGGCAGTGCGATGCGCTCGGGGAACGTCGCGCCGACGATCTTCGGCGCGATTTCCGCGAACACGATGATCAGGAACGCGACGACGCCGGTCGCGATCGACAGCGCGAGATTGTTGCGGCCGAACGTATGGAGCGCGAGCGACGTCGTGAGGACGGGGATGATCGTGTTGAACAGGTTGTTGCCGATCAGGATCACGCTGAGCAGCAAGTCAGTGCGCGTGAGCAGCCCCTGCGTGGTTTTCGCGCCGAGTGCGCCCTGGCCGGCGAGATGCTTCAGCCGATGGCGATTGAGCGCCATCATCGCGGTCTCGGAAATGGAAAAGAAGCTGGAACAGAGGAGAAGCAGGAAGACGGCGCCGATTTGCGCCCATAAGGGAATTTGGTCCACGCGTTGGAAAGGGCAGTGAAGGACAGGGATGGGGGAAATATAGCAGAGGCCGGCGACCGCGATGTGTCGCGCGCGACACGAGGGGCTCGCGGCGGCCGGACGAAAAAAAACCGTGCACACGGTGCACGGTTTTTTTAAATCTGGTCGGGGTGAGAGGATTCGAACCTCCGGCCTCTACGTCCCGAACGTAGCGCTCTACCAGGCTAAGCTACACCCCGATTTTTGCTCTTCGGACTTCGCTGTCTTCGTGAAGATCGCTGCGTCGTCTCAAGCAAGAACGTAACTATAACGATGTTTTTTCTAAAAGGGAATACTTTGATGAAGAAATTTTTCGGGACAAGGCGCCGCGTCCCGTTCGCGGCGTGTTCATGACTGCCGCGACGTCGAGTACGAGCACAACCCGAGCAGGCTTTCCTTGTAGATCGAATCGGGGAACGCGGCAATCGCCGCTGCCGCGGCCTGCGCTTCCTGGCGTGCGCATTCGAGCGTGTGATCGAGCGCGCCCGAGCGCGTGATCGCTTCGAAAATCGTGTCGAAGCGATCGGTGCCGCCCTGTTCGATCGCCTCGCGTGCGAGCGCCGACTGTTCGGGCGTGCCGCGCTCGATCAGATAGATGAGCGGCAGCGTCGGCTTGCCTTCGCGCAGGTCGTCGCCGGCATTCTTGCCCATTGCCTCGGCGGTGCCCGCATAGTCGAGCCAGTCGTCCATGATCTGGAACGCGGTGCCGATCCGGCGGCCGTATTCGGCGGCGGCGGCCTCGGTCGGCGCATCGGCGCCCGCGAGCACCGCGCCCAGGCGCGCCGACGCCTCGAACAGCTTGGCCGTCTTGTAGCGGATCACCTGCATGTAGCGCGTTTCGTCGACGTCCGCGTCGTGCATGTTCAGGAGCTGCAGCACCTCGCCTTCCGAAATGATCGTCGTCGCTTCGGACAGGATCTCCATCACGCGCATCTTGCCGACGCCGACCATCATCTCGAACGAGCGCGAGTAGAGGTAATCGCCTACCAGCACGCTCGCCGCGTTGCCGAACAGCGCATTGGCGGTCTGGCGGCCGCGGCGCAGCTCGGATTCGTCGACGACGTCGTCATGCAGCAGCGTGGCCGTGTGGATGAACTCGACGACGGCGGCCAGCACGTGCCGCTGGTGCGACGTTTCGCCGAGCGCGCCGGCGACGAGCAGCAGCAACGCCGGACGCAGCCGCTTGCCGCCCGCGCCGATGATGTACTCGGCGATCTGGTTGATCAGCAGCACGTCGGACGCGAGGCTTTGCCGGATAACGCGATTCACCTGCTCCATGTCGCTGGTGATCGGGGCGAGCAGGTGGGCGGCGCTGAGGGTGGGGGAGGCGGTGGACGACGACATGATGATGGAATTGGGTGATGCGGCGGATTATAAGTCGAATCCGCGATATGCCGGTCTGTCAGCCGTACCGGCAGCGCGATTTTGGCCGTCTGGCCGAGGCCCGCGCGCGGTAATCGTCGATCGGTTTTGACTTCGGTGCTAACCCCATGTATAATCACGTGTTTTCCGCGCGTGGTGTGCGGAAAAATTGGATCCAGAGTGAGGTTCTCAATGTACGCGGTCATAAAAACCGGCGGCAAGCAGTACAAGGTTGCCGTTGGCGAAAAACTCAAAGTAGAACAGATACCGGCTGACATTGACGCTGAAATCACGCTCGACCAGGTTCTCGCAGTGGGCGAAGGCGAATCGATTAAGTTCGGTACGCCGCTGGTCAGTGGGGCTTCCGTCAAGGCCACCGTTGTGTCGCACGGTCGTCATGCCAAGGTCACCATCTTCAAGATGCGTCGCCGGAAGCACTACCAAAAGCACGGCGGCCACCGCCAGAACTACACTGAGCTGCGCATCGACGCGATCAACGCGTAAGCGCCTCGGTAAAGGAGCAATCAGATGGCACACAAAAAGGCAGGCGGCTCTTCCCGGAACGGCCGCGACTCCGAGTCGAAACGTCTCGGCGTGAAAGTGTACGGCGGCCAGGCAATCAATGCCGGCGGCATCATCGTGCGTCAGCGCGGTACGCGCATGCACGCTGGCGAGAACGTCGGCATGGGCAAGGATCACACCCTGTTCGCGCTGGTCGACGGTCACGTCAAGTTCGCGACGAAGGGCGCGGACAAGAAGCATCTGGTCATCGTCGTCCCGGCGGCTGCCTAAGTCAGGCACCCACGGGCTTCGTAGCCGAAAGGCCCCGCAGTCTTCGCGGGGCCTTTTTTATTGGGTCGCCGCCTGCAAATGCGGGCCGGCGACCCTCGCGCGACCGGCGTACGATCGGCCGAACGGCAGATTGTTCAAGCGTGCCGGCGCGCGGCACAATAGCGGAAATACTGGGCGGAGTGACGAATGAAGTTCATTGACGAAGCACGAATCGAAGTCATCGCCGGCGACGGAGGCGATGGCAGCGCGTCGATGCGCCGCGAGAAATTCGTCCCGTTCGGCGGGCCGGACGGTGGCGACGGCGGCCGCGGCGGTAGCGTTTACGCGATCGCCGACCGCAACATCAACACGCTGATCGACTACCGTTACGCGAAGAAGCACCTCGCGCGCAACGGCGAAAACGGTCGCGGCTCGGATTGCTACGGCAAGGGCGGCGACGATGTCACGCTGCGCATGCCGGTCGGCACCATCATCAGCGACATGGACACGGGCGAGCTGATCGCCGACCTGACCGAGCACGACCAGCGGGTGATGCTCGCGCAGGGCGGCGCCGGCGGCCTCGGCAACCTGCATTTCAAGTCGAGCACGAACCGCGCGCCGCGCCAGAAGACGGACGGCAAGCCGGGCGAGCGGCGCATGCTGAAGCTCGAGCTGAAGGTGCTCGCCGACGTCGGCCTGCTCGGCATGCCGAACGCGGGCAAGTCGACCTTCATCTCGTCGGTGTCGAACGCGAAGCCGAAGATCGCCGACTACCCGTTTACGACGCTCGCGCCGAATCTCGGCGTGGTGCGGGTCGGTCCGAGCAAGAGCTTCGTGATCGCCGATATCCCGGGGCTGATCGAAGGCGCGGCCGAAGGCGCGGGCCTCGGGCATCAATTCCTGCGCCATCTGCAGCGTACCGGTGTGCTGCTGCATCTGGTCGATCTCGCGCCGTTCGACGAAAGCGTCGATCCGGTCGCGGAAGCGACGGCGATCGTCGGCGAGCTGCGCAAGTACGACGAGGCGCTCTACGAGAAGCCGCGCTGGCTCGTGCTCAACAAGCTGGACATGGTGCCGGAAGACGAGCGCGAGGCGCGCGTCGCGGATTTCCTCGACCGCTTCGGCTGGGACGGCCCCGTGTTCGAGATCTCGGCGCTGACGGGCCAGGGCTGCGAAGCGCTGTGCTACGCGATCTACGACTACCTTTCCGAGCATTCGGACGCGCATCGCGCGGCGGAGGCGGAGGATCTCGCGGCCGACGTGCGTTTCCGCGATGCGCCGCCGGCGAAGGGCGGTGCGACGCCGGGCGACGACGCCTGAGCGTTCGCCAACGCGCCGGGCGTGCCGCCCGGCGTTGGCGTTCAATCGCGCCCGGCCGGGCAGGCATCAGATACAGGAGACAGTGCAGGATGCGTTCGATCATCGCGGATTCGAAGCGATTGGTGGTGAAGGTGGGCTCCAGCCTCGTGACCAACGACGGCAAGGGGCTCGATCATGCTGCAATCGGCCGCTGGGCGGCCCAGATCGCTGCGCTGCGTGCGCAGGGCAAGGAAGTCGTGCTCGTCAGTTCGGGCGCGATTGCCGAAGGTATGCAGCGGCTCGGCTGGAGCAAGCGGCCGCGGGAAATCGACGAGCTGCAGGCCGCCGCCGCGGTCGGCCAGATGGGGCTCGCGCAAGTCTACGAAAGCCGCTTCACCGAGCACGGCATCCGCACTGCGCAGATCCTGCTCACGCATGCCGATCTGGCGGACCGCGAGCGCTACCTGAATGCGCGTTCGACGCTGCTCACGCTGCTGCGGCTCGGCGTCGTGCCGATCATCAACGAAAACGACACGGTGGTCACCGACGAAATCAAGTTCGGCGACAACGACACGCTCGGCGCGCTCGTCGCGAACCTGATCGAAGGCGATGCGCTGATCATCCTCACCGACCAGTCG
This sequence comes from Burkholderia sp. IO2, assembly GCF_029522185.1. NCBI lineage: Bacteria > Pseudomonadati > Pseudomonadota > Betaproteobacteria > Burkholderiales > Burkholderiaceae > Burkholderia > Burkholderia sp. IO2. Next base: position 43,382 of record NZ_JAKWFH010000022.1, read on the forward strand.
GGGCTGTTTACGGCCGATCCGCGCAAGGACCCGAATGCGACGCTCGTCGGCGAGGCCAATGCGGGCGCCCCCGAGCTCGAGGCGATGGCAGGCGGCGCGGGTTCGAGTCTCGGTCGCGGCGGGATGCTGACGAAGATCCTCGCGGCGAAGCGTGCGGCGCACAGCGGCGCGAATACCGTGATCGCGAGCGGCCGGGAGGCCGACGTGCTCGTGCGTCTGGCGGCCGGCGAGGCGATCGGCACGCAACTGATCGCACGGACCGCGCGGATGGCGGCACGCAAGCAATGGATGGCCGACCATCTGCAGGTCCGCGGCCACGTCGTGATCGACGCGGGCGCGGTCGAGAAGCTGACGGCCGGCGGCAAGAGCCTGCTGCCGATCGGCGTGATCGACGTGCAGGGCGCATTCGCGCGCGGCGAAGTCATCGCATGTGTCGGCCCGGACGGGCGCGAGGTGGCGCGCGGGCTCACGAACTACAGCAGTGCGGAAACGAAGCTGATTCACCGCAAGCCGAGCGGCGAGATCGAGACCGTGCTCGGCTACATGCTGGAGCCCGAACTGATTCATCGCGACAACCTCGTGCTGGTGTGATCGCCGGCCGGGTGCCGTCGTTCAAATGAAAAAGCCCGCGCAATGCGGGCTTTTTCGTGCGGCGGGACGATGCGGGCGGCCCGCATCGCGTACCGTCAGCGCAACTGCGTCATCGCGGTGCGGTGGAACCGGATGTTTTCGAGGATCTGCCGGGTCGAGCCCTGCGGCATCTTGTTCGCGCAGAAGTAGTCCTGGTAGAGCGCGGAGTGGTAGGCGTTCAGCTCGCCGTTCTCGATGCGCCGCCAGTCGTTCTCGACCGTGCGATCCCAGCCGTTGTGGTCGGCGTTCAGGCCCGCGTACTGGCGCCATTCGTAGGTGTCGCAGCGGATGCCTTCGTAGTTCACGTTGCGGGCACCGGCCGGGCTCGTGATGACGACTGCGTAGCGCACGACGCCGTCGGTGCCGACGTCGAGCGACTTCGCATCGACGAAGAACTTGAGCGGCGTGTTCTGCGACACGTTGAACGGCAGCAGATCGCCTGTTTGCGGCAGCGGCGGCAGCGTGTCGACGGTATTTTCCTTCCAGCTTCCCTGACGGTCGAGCAGGTACACGAACTCGCTGTCATCCTTGTTGGACGGCGCTTTCGAGTTCGCGCAGCCGGCCAGGGCGGCCAGCGCGGCGATCGATGCGAGCGCGAGAGCAATCGCTTTCAATATGCATTCCTCGTAAAAAAAGGGCGCGACACAAGGTCGCGCCCGGTCATGCAGTCCGACTCGTCATTTGCCGACGATCACGCGGGGCGGCATCTCGTCGAGCGTGCTCGCCTCCACTTCGATCTCCGAACAGACTACCGATGCGTCGACAATCGTCAGCGTCTGGGCCTGTGCGCCGATGACGCGCGGATAGCGCGACACACGCGGCCCGCGCGGCTTCTCGGCTCGCTGCGCCGGGCGGCGCAGGAAGCGCGACAGTTCCGTCAGCGCCAACTGATAGACATCCCGCTTGAACTCGATCACCGCATCGAGCGGCACCCAGTACTCGTTCCAGCGCCACGCATCGAACTCCGGGTGGTCGGTCGCGCGCAAGCAAATGTCGCAATCGCGTCCAACCATCCGCAGCAGGAACCAGATCTGCTTCTGGCCGCGGTAATGACCGCGTACTTCGCGTTTGATGAACTTGTCAGGCACCTCGTAACGCAACCAGTCGCGAGTGCGGCCGATTATCTTGACGTGTTCCGGATGCAGGCCCGTTTCCTCGTGCAGTTCCCGGTACATCGCCTGCATGGGGGTCTCGCCGTACTTGATCCCACCTTGAGGAAACTGCCAGGAATGCTCGCGGAGCCGCTTGCCCCAAAACACCTCGTTGCGCGCGTTCAAGAGGATGATGCCGACGTTCGGGCGAAAGCCTTCACGATCCAGCATACAACCACCTTCGAATCCTTTAAAATTGCTTTGATTATAAACAGATAACGGGCGCTGCGCACCGTGACGGAGCGAATCCGCGCGGGGTACGCCGGCTGAATTGTCCCTGATTAGTCTGCTACGTCGTCTGCGCCATCGTCGTCCCTCGTTGTTCGCCGCGCGCAGCTTTTTCACCTTGAAACTTTTTCGGGCGCCCCGCCTGGGGGCGCCGTTTTTGGAACCGTCCGCATGAAAGCTTCCCGTTTCTTTATCGGCACCCTGAAAGAGGCACCCGCCGACGCAGAGATCGTCAGCCACAAGCTGATGGTCCGCGCCGGCATGATCCGTCGCGTCGCCGGCGGCATCTACAACTACCTGCCGGTCGGCCTGCGTTCGATTCGCAAGGTCGAGGCGATCGTGCGCGAGGAAATGAACCGGGCGGGCGCCATCGAGCTGCTGATGCCGGCCGTGCAACCGGCCGAGCTGTGGCAGGAGTCGGGTCGCTGGGAGCAGTACGGCCCCGAGCTGCTGCGCTTCAAGGACCGCAAGGACAACGATTTCGTGATCGGGCCGACGCACGAGGAAGTCGTCACCGACATCGCGCGCAACCAGATCAAGAGCTACCGGCAGATGCCGGTGAACTTCTACCAGATCCAGACGAAGTTCCGCGACGAGATCCGTCCGCGCTTCGGCGTGATGCGCGGCCGCGAATTCATCATGAAGGACGCGTATTCGTTCGACAAGGATGCGGCCGGTCTGAACGAGTCGTACCGCAAGATGTACGACGCGTACGTGCGCATCTTCTCGCGCCTCGGCCTCGAGTTTCGCGCGGTCGCGGCCGACAGCGGCTCGATCGGCGGCAACTTCTCGCACGAGTTCCACGTGATCGCCGACACCGGCGAGGACGCGATCGCGTACTGCCCGACGTCCGAGTTCGCGGCGAACGTCGAGGCGGCCGAAGCGCTGCCGCTGATTGCCGAGCGCGCGGCGCCCGCCGAAGCGATGGAAAAGGTCGCGACGCCCGGCAAGGCGAAGTGCGAGGCCGTCGCCGAACTGCTGTCGATCCCGCTCGAGCGCACGATCAAGTCGATCGTGCTCGCGACCGACAACGAAGGCGCCGAGCCGACCATCTGGCTCGTGATGCTGCGCGGCGACCACGACCTGAACGAGATCAAGGTGTCGAAGCTGCCGGGCCTGAAGAACCACCGCTTCGCGACCGAGCAGGAAATCGTCGAGTGGTTCGGCACGCCGCCGGGCTACCTCGGCCCGGTCGGCACGAAGAAGCCGGTGAAGGTGATCGCCGACCGCACGGTCGCGAACATGAGCGACTTCGTCGTCGGTGCGAACGAGGTCGACTATCACATCGCCGGCGTGAACTGGGGCCGCGACCTGCCGGAGCCGGACGTCGCCGACGTGCGCAACGTGAAGAAGGGCGATCCGTCGCCGGACGGCAAGGGCGTGATCGACATCTGCCGCGGCATCGAAGTCGGCCACGTGTTCCAGCTCGGCACCAAGTACTCGGAAGCGATGGGCGCGACGTTCCTCGACGAGTCGGGCAAGCCGCAGCCGATGCTGATGGGCTGCTACGGCGTCGGCATCACGCGTATTCTCGGCGCGGCGATCGAACAGAACTTCGACGACCGCGGCATCATCTGGCCGGAGTCGATCGCGCCGTTCGAGGTCGTGCTGTGCCCGATGGGCTATGACCGCAGCGACCTGGTGCGCGAGACGGCCGACAAGCTGTACGCGGAACTCGTCGCGGCCGGCATCGACGTGATCCTCGACGATCGCGGCGAGCGCCCGGGCGTGATGTTCGCCGACTGGGAACTGATCGGCGTGCCGCATCGTCTGGTGATCGGCGAGCGTGGCCTGAAGGAAGGCAAGATCGAGTACCAGGGCCGCCGCGATGCCGAAGCGACGCTGCTGCCGGCCGACACGGCCGCGGCGACGGTCGCCGAGAAGATCCGCGCCGCGCTCGCGCACTAAGCGCGGCGACCGGGGGACACGATGGAATACACGTTCCTGTCGGCCACCGTGCTCCTCGTGCTGATCACGGATCCGCTCGGCAACATCCCGCTGTTCATTTCGGCGATGCGGGATGTGCCGCGCGAGCGGCGCGTGAAGCTGATCCTGCGTGAAGTGGGGATCGCGTTCGTGATCCTGCTGTTCTTCATGGTGGTCGGCGACCGCTTCCTGCGGATGATGAGCCTCACCGACCTGTCGCTGCGGCTCGGCGGCGGGATCGTGCTGTTCCTGATCGCGCTGCGGATGATCTTCCCGCATCCGGACGGCGCGCTCGGCAGCGATCCGCGCGCGGGCGGCGAGCCGTTCATCGTGCCGCTCGCGATTCCGGCGCTGGCCGGGCCGTCCGCGCTCGCGACCGTGATGCTGCTGACGTCGCAGGCGCCGGGCAAGATGTTCGAGTGGGTCGGCGCGCTGACGGTCACGATGATCGTCTGCGCGATCACGCTGGTGCTGGCCGAAAGGATTCAGGCGTGGCTCGGCGAGCGGACCGTCGCGGCGTTCGAGCGGCTGATGGGCCTCGTGCTCGTCGCGATCTCGGTCGAGATGCTGCTCGCGGGCATTCGCGCGTTCGTGCACCAGTTGCAGCCGTAGCGCGGGCGGGCGGTCGACGAAAAAAGCGGCGCGCCGGGAAACCGGCGCGCCGCTTTCTATTTATATGGCGGGCAGGGCGGCGATCAGACGTTCGCGGTCAGCGCGCGGATCGTCGGCAGGTTGCGCCAGTAGCCCTTCGCGTCCATCCCGCAGCCGAACACGTAGCGGTCCGGCACCGAGAAGCCGCAGAAGTCCGGGTGCAGCGGTTTCGCCTTCGCGAGCGTCTTCTCGCACAGCACGGCCGACATGAAACGCTGCGCGCCCATGTCGAGGATGCGGTCGCGGATCGCGGCCATCGTCTCGCCTTCGTCGAGGATGTCGTCGAGTACGAGCACGATGCGGTCCTTCACCGATTCGCGCGGCGCGACGCGCCAGTGCATCTCCGGGCTGCCCTGCGTCGTGTTGCGGTAGCGGGTCAGGTGGATGTAGTCGAATTCGAGCGGGAAATCGAGATGCGGCAGCAGCATCCCGGTAAACACCGCGGCGCCGCCCATCACCGAGAGAACGAGCGGGAACGCGTCGCCGATCTCGGCGCGGATCGCGTCGGCCATCTTCGAGATCGACGCGTTGACGGCGTCGGCCGAGACGATCTCTTCGGAGTGGTCGAAAATGTGGAGGGCTTCTTCGCGGTTCATGTGTTCTGGCGGGCAGTCGGTATACAAATAAGAATGAAGCAGAACGGCAGGCGCGCGCTACGGCAAAAACCCGCGCGCCGGCCGACGGGCGAAATCAGCGCATGCCGGGCATCATGCCCTTCAGGCCGCGCATCATCTTCTGCATGTTGCCGCCCTTCAGCTTCTTCATCATCGTACGCATCTGGTCGTACTGGTTCAGCATCCGGTTGACTTCCTGCACCGGCACGCCCGCGCCGGCTGCAATGCGGCGCTTGCGCGTCGCCTTGATGATTTCGGGTTTAGCGCGCTCGGCGGGCGTCATCGAGCTGATGATCCCTTCCATCCGGCGGATCGACTTCTCGGCCTGGCCCATGTCGGCGCCGGCCGCCGCCTGCTGGAACTGCGCGGGGAGCTTATCCATCAGCGACGACAGGCCGCCCATGTTCTTCATCTGCGAGATCTGCGCGCGGAAATCGTTCAGGTCGAAATCGCCGCCTTTCTTGACCTTGTCGGCGAGCTTCTGCGCGGCCTGGACATCGACGCCGCGCTGCGCCTCCTCGACGAGCGCGAGGATGTCGCCCATGCCGAGGATCCGGTTCGCCATCCGGTCGGGGTGGAACACCTCGAGGCCGTCGAGCTTCTCGGCGACGCCGACGAACTTGATCGGCTTGCCCGTGACGTGACGCACCGACAGCGCGGCGCCGCCGCGCGAGTCGCCGTCGAGCTTGGTCAGCACGACGCCGGTGAGCGGCAGCGTGTCGTTGAACGCCTTCGCGGTGTTGACCGCGTCCTGGCCGAGCATCGCGTCGACGACGAACAGCGTTTCGGCCGGCTTCAGCGTGCCGTGCAGCGCGGCGATTTCCTGCATCATCGCCTCGTCGATGCCGAGGCGGCCGGCCGTGTCGACGAGCAGCACGTCATGGTAGTGGCGCTTCGCCCAGTCGACGGCGGCGAGCGCGATGTCGACGGGCTTCTGGTCCGGCGTGGACGGGAAGAAGTCGGCGCCGACCTGCTCGGTCACCGTTTTCAGCTGCATGATCGCAGCCGGGCGATACACGTCGCACGACACGGTCAGCACCTTCTTCTTGTACTTCTCGCGCAGCAGCTTCGCGAGCTTGCCGACGGTCGTGGTCTTGCCCGCGCCCTGCAGGCCGGCCATCAGGATCACGGCGGGTGGCGTGACCGCGAGGTTCAGCTCGGCGGCCTTGCCTTCGTAGTCGCCGCCGATCACGGCGGTCAGTTCCTTCTGGACCACGCCGACGAGCGCCTGGCCCGGCGACAGGCTGCTGATCACTTCTTCGCCGAGCGCCTTTTCCTTGACCTTGGCGATGAATTCGCGAACGACCGGCAGCGACACGTCGGCTTCCAGCAGCGCGAGACGCACCTCGCGGAGCATCTCCTGCGTGTTCGCCTCGGTGAGCCGGGCCTCGCCGCGCAGCGTCTTGACGACGCGCGCCATCCGTTGAGTGAGATTGTCGAGCATGGGGAGCGATGGACAGTGGGGCCCGAAGGCGCGGCGGAACCGAACAAAGGGAGCCGTCGCGGGAAGGGGGCCTAGTGTAAACTTCGAACATGGATATTGTACTGTATGCCCTCACCGCATTCCTGTACGGCGGCCTCGCCGTCGCAGGCTGGCGCTCGCACCGCCAGGGCGCGACGCCGCTCGTCGCGAGCGTGCCGGCCGTGCCGGTTCCGGCGTCCGCCGCGTCCGGGATGAGCGGGGCCGGCCGCGCGCTGCTGTTCGCCGCGCTGGTCGCGCACGGCGTGCTGCTCCACATGACGATCTTTCCGAACGACGCGATGGTGTTCGGCTTCGCGTTCGCGCTGTCGGCGATGTTCTGGCTCGGCGCCGGCATCTACTGGATCGAGAGCTTCTTCTTCCCGCTCGACAGCCTGCGCCTGCTGGTGCTGCCGCTCGCGTGCGGCGCGTCGCTGCTGCCGCTCGTGTTCGGCGGCGTGCGGGTGCTTCCTTATGCCGCAGCGCCGCTGTTCAAGCTGCATTTCCTGATCGCGAACATCGCCTACGGGCTGTTCGCGATCGCCGCGCTGCACGCGATCCTGATGCTGATGGTCGAGCGTCGCCTGCAGTCGCTGAGAAGCGGTGGGCGCGACGGCTCGACGGGCTGGATCGCGAGCTGGCTCGAAACGCTGCCGCCGCTGCTCACGCTCGAGAAGCTGCTGTTCCGCCTGATCGGCGCCGGCTTCGTGCTGCTGACGCTGACACTCGCGTCGGGCATCCTGTTCAGCGAGCAGATCGACGCGCGCATGTTGCGGCTCGACCACAAGACGGTGTTCGCGATCCTGTCGTGGCTGATGTTCGGCGGCCTGCTGGTTGCCCGCAAGACGTCGGGCTGGCGCGGCCGCGGCGCCGCGCGCTGGGTGCTCGTGTCGTTCGCCGCGCTGCTGCTCGCGTATGTCGGCAGCCGGTTCGTTTTCGAGGTGCTGCTGCACCGCTCCGTGGTTTGACCGCAGGTTTCCGATGCGACAGATTCTTCTCCTGATCCTTCTCTTCTTCGCGGGTTCGTGGCTCGCGCGCAAGCTGCGCCACGCGCAGGAACAGGCGCAGGCGCGCGCCGGCCGCGGCGCCGGTTACGACGGTGCGCCCGGTGCTGGCGCCGGCGCGGCGCGCCCGAGCGGCGACGCGCGGTCGCTGCCGGAACCGATGGTGCGCTGCGCCGAATGCGGCGTGCATGCGCCGAAGGGCGACGCCGTGGCCGCGAGCGGCGAATACTTCTGCAGCGTCGAGCATGCGCAGCGCCACGCCGCGCGCGTGAACGGCCGCGACGCGCGATGAGCGACGCGCCGGCGTTGTCGGTCGACGCGAACGGCTGGGTGCGCGAAGCGCGCCATGCGCCGTCGCCGAACTTCGAGATGCGGCCCGCGGGTGCGGTGCCGACGCTCGTGGTCGTCCACAACATCAGCCTGCCGCCCGGCGAATTCGGCGGCGACGCGATCGAGGCGCTGTTCCTGAATCGCCTCGACTGCGATGCGCACCCCTATTACCAGAGCCACCTGCGCGGCGTGCGCGTGTCCGCCCATTTCCTGATCCGCCGCGGCGGCGAGCTCGTGCAGTTCGTGTCGTGCGACGAGCGCGCGTGGCACGCGGGCGCGTCCGAGTTCTTCGGCCGCACGCGCTGCAACGACTTCTCGATCGGCATCGAGCTCGAGGGCGCGGACGACGTGCCGTTCGACGATGCGCAATACGCGGTGCTCGCCGCGCTCTCCCGCGCGCTCGCCGCGCGCTACCCGGTCGACGCGTTCGCCGGGCATTCGGACGTCGCACCGGGCCGCAAGACCGACCCGGGCCCGCATTTCGATTGGCAACGCTTCGCGAGCGATGCCGGTTTTTCCGCCGAATACTTTCCTTTCCGTCAGCACTGATCGCGGGGTTTTTTGAGCGGAGAAAGTTTTTTCTCCGACCAATGCCTTGCCGTGTCTGCGCGTGAGCGATGTCAAGACCTCTATCGCAAATTATCCGTTTGGACGTCCTCCGAATGTCCACTATACTTGGTGCCAGTTGAGCAGTTCTGTACTAGATATAGTGTGTGTCGCAGGGGAAAACCCGAGCGGCACCGGCCGGCGGCCACGCTGGCGGACAGGGTTCTCAGGGCGGCGCGTCAGGCCGGGCGGTCCGGGCGTCGCGATCAGCGCAGCGAACATCGACGGGGCAGGGTATACATGACGAAGCACACGACCGGTTTGGTTGTCGCGCATCGACCGAACCGGCTTCCCCGGCGCATCGCTCGCCTCTTACCGCTCGCGCACCGCATTGCGCAGCGTTCGTTTTAATCCGCGGTTCTCTCCGCACCATCCAACACCAGGAGCTTTGCACATGCAAACCACCGACAACGCGACGTCCCAGTACGAGAGCGCCTCGAGCCGTCCGCTCGGCGGGACCGAACAGGGCGCGAAGGCGCTCGCGCCGCAGGCCACGTTCGCCGACTACAAGGTGATCCGCCGCAATGGCAGCGTGGTGTCGTTCGAACCCTCGAAGATCGCGATCGCGGTGACCAAGGCTTTCCTGGCCGTCAATGGCGGGCAGGGCGCGGCATCGGCGCGCGTACGCGAGCAGGTCGAACAACTGACGCACAACGTCGTTCGCGCGCTCGTGCGCAGCCGCCCGAACGGCGGTACGTTCCATATCGAAGACATCCAGGACCAGGTCGAACTCGCGCTGATGCGCGGCGGCGAGCACAACGTCGCGCGTGCGTACGTGCTGTATCGCGAGAAGCGTCACCTCGAGCGCCAGCATGCGGGCGAGGAAGCGGCGGCCGCGGGCGGCGAGTCGACCACCGGCATCAACGTCGTCGACAACGGCGTCACGCGCCCGCTCGACCTGAACGCGCTGCGCGCGCTGATCGTGTCGGCGTGCGACGGCCTCGGCGCTGCGGTTAACCCTGACCCGATCGTCGCGGAGACGGTGAAGAACCTGTACGACGGCGTGCCGATGAGCCAGGTCTACGACTCGGCGATCCTCGCGGCGCGCACGATGATCGAAAAGGATCCGGCATACAGCCAGGTCACGGCCCGCATCCTGCTGCACACGATCCGCCGCGAGATCCTCGGCGAGGAAGTCGTGCAGGCCGAGATGTCGACCCGCTACGCCGAATACTTCCCGCAGTTCCTGAAGCGCGGCGTCGACGCCGGCCTGCTCGACGACAAGCTGCTGCAGTTCGACCTGAAGCGCCTCGGCGAAGCCCTCGACGCGAACCGCGACCTGCAGTTCGGCTACCTCGGCCTGCAGACGCTGTACGACCGCTACTTCCTGCACGTCGACGGCACCCGCATCGAAATGCCGCAGGCATTCTTCATGCGCGTCGCGATGGGCCTGTCGCTGAACGAGATCGACCGCGAAACGCGCGCGATCGAGTTCTACAACGTGCTGTCGAGCTTCGACTTCATGAGCTCGACGCCGACGCTGTTCAACTCGGGCACGCACCGCTCGCAGCTGTCGTCGTGCTACCTGACGACGGTCGCGGACGATCTCGACGGCATCTATGAAGCGCTGAAGGAGAACGCGCTGCTGTCGAAGTTCGCGGGCGGCCTCGGCAACGACTGGACGCGCGTGCGCGCACTCGGCTCGCATATCAAGGGCACGAACGGCAAGTCGCAAGGCGTGGTCCCGTTCCTGAAGGTCGTGAACGACACGGCCGTCGCGGTGAACCAGGGCGGCAAGCGCAAGGGCGCGGTCTGCGCGTACCTGGAATCGTGGCACCTCGACATCGAGGAGTTCCTGGAGCTGCGCAAGAACACCGGTGACGACCGTCGCCGTACGCACGACATGAACACGGCGAACTGGATCCCCGACCTGTTCATGAAGCGCGTGATGGAAGGCGCCGACTGGACGCTGTTCTCGCCGTCGACCTGCCCGGACCTGCACGACAAGTTCGGCGCCGACTTCGAGAAGGCTTACACGGCTTACGAAGACAAGGTCGCGCGCGGCGAGATCAAGCTGTTCAAGAAGATCCCGGCGCAGCAGCTCTGGCGCAAGATGCTCGGCATGCTGTTCGAGACGGGCCACCCGTGGATCACGTTCAAGGATCCGTGCAACGTGCGCTCGCCGCAACAGCACGTCGGCGTCGTCCACTCGTCGAACCTGTGCACGGAAATCACGCTGAACACGAGCGACACCGAAATCGCGGTGTGCAACCTCGGCTCGGTGAACCTCGTCGCCCACCTGGTGAAGCAGGCCGACGGCAGCTACGCGCTCGACCACGACAAGCTGAAGCGCACGATCAGCGTCGCGATGCGCATGCTCGACAACGTGATCGACATCAACTACTACGCGGTGCCGAAGGCGCGTAACTCGAACCTGAAGCACCGCCCGGTCGGCATGGGCATCATGGGCTTCCAGGACTGCCTGCACCTGCTGCGCACGCCGTACGCGTCGGAAGCGGCGGTCGAGTTCGCGGACCGTTCGATGGAAGCCGTCTGCTACTACGCGTACTACGCGTCGACCGAGCTGGCCGAAGAGCGCGGCCGCTACTCGAGCTACCGCGGTTCGCTGTGGGATCGCGGCATCCTCCCGCAGGACACGCTGAAGCTGCTGACGGAAGCGCGCGGCGGCTACGTCGAGGTCGACACGTCGGAATCGCTCGACTGGACGGCGCTGCGTTCGCGGATCGCCGCGCACGGCATGCGCAACTCGAACTGCGTCGCGATCGCGCCGACGGCGACGATCTCGAACATCATCGGCGTGTCGGCCTGTATCGAGCCGACCTTCCAGAACCTGTACGTGAAGTCGAACCTGTCGGGCGAATTCACGGTGGTGAACGAGTATCTCGTCCGCGACCTGAAGGAACGCGGCCTGTGGGACGAGGTGATGGTCGCCGACCTGAAGTACTTCGACGGCATGCTGTCGCGCATCGACCGCATCCCGGCCGACCTGCGCGCGATCTACGCGACCGCGTTCGAGGTCGACCCGACGTGGCTGGTCGAAGCGGCGTCGCGTCGCCAGAAGTGGATCGACCAGGCGCAGTCGCTGAACATCTACATGGGCGGCGCGTCGGGCAAGAAGCTCGACGAGGTCTACAAGCTCGCATGGCTGCGCGGCCTGAAGACGACCTACTACCTCCGCACGATGGCGGCGACGCACGTCGAGAAGTCGACGGTCGCACACGGCGCGCTGAACGCAGTGCCGACGGGCGGTGCAGGCGGCGGCTCGGGCAGCGGCGGCGCGCAAGGCGCGGCGGGCGGTTTCGGTGCGGCAGGCGGCGATGCATCGTCGGGTGCGATCAACGCGGCGCCGGCACTCGCGCCGGTCGAAGCGGACGGTCCGGTGTGCACGATGCGTCCGGGCGATCCCGGCTTCGACGAATGCGAAGCGTGCCAGTAACGCAGTGCGCCTGACCTGAGAAGCAGGCCTGCGCGGCGCACACGACGACCGATCGAGGTTGCAGTGTGCGCCGCTCTCAACTAAAAAAATGATAAGGAATCTGTAACGCGACACCTGCGTTGCAGGCAGTGACAAGCGATCGAAACAGCCCCGACGGCGTCGCGTTTCGATCAGCGTTCGATGCGTCGAGCGCACCTCGCGATACAAGCGCGACTCACATCGCGCGCTGCATGAACGACGATGCGTTGCTCAAAGTGTTGTATCGAGGTCGCAACGCGAATCGAAAAAAGGATTTTTCGTGAGCGAACCCTTTTATCGCTCAGGAAAAGATGGTACAAACCGTTCTAAATTGATGGTGAGAATTTATGCTCAACTGGGATGACGAGAAGACTGCCGTAACCCCCGCGAGCGGAGCGCAGCAAAACGCGATGCGCACCTCCGCCGGGATGGCTGTCGGAATGCAGGCTGCAACGCCTGCCGCCCATCAGGTCCGTGACATTTTCGAAGGCGATCTTGCGGTGCCGCCGCAAGCATCGGCTGTTCCCGCCGGCGGTACGGAAGCGCGGGTCAATGTCGCCGACAAGCGCATCATCAACGGCCAGACTGACGTCAATCAGCTGGTGCCGTTCAAGTACAAGTGGGCGTGGGAAAAGTATCTGGCCGGTTGCGCGAACCACTGGATGCCGCAGGAAATCAACATGTCCCGCGACATCGCACTGTGGAAGGACCCGAACGGTCTGACCGAGGACGAGCGCCGCATCGTGAAGCGCAACCTCGGCTTCTTCGTGACGGCCGACTCGCTCGCCGCGAACAACATCGTGCTCGGCACGTACCGCCACATCACGGCGCCCGAGTGCCGGCAGTTCCTGCTGCGCCAGGCGTTCGAGGAAGCGATCCACACGCACGCGTACCAATACATCGTCGAATCGCTCGGCCTCGACGAAGGCGAGATCTTCAACGCGTATCACGAGGTCACGTCGATCCGCGCGAAGGACGAATTCCTGATCCCGTTCATTCATACGCTGACGGACCCGGCCTTCAAGACCGGCACGCTCGAGGCGGATCAGAAGCTGCTGAAGTCGCTGATCGTGTTCGCCTGCATCATGGAAGGCCTGTTCTTCTATGTCGGGTTTACGCAGATCCTCGCACTCGGCCGCCAGAACAAGATGACGGGTGCTGCAGAGCAATATCAGTACATCCTGCGCGACGAGTCGATGCACTGCAACTTCGGCATCGACCTGATCAACCAGATCAAGCTCGAGAACCCGCATCTCTGGACCGCGGAATTCCGCGCCGAGATCCGCGAGCTGTTCAAGCAGGCTGTCGAACTCGAATACCGCTACGCCGAAGACACGATGCCGCGCGGCGTGCTGGGTTTGAACGCGTCGATGTTCAAGAGCTATCTGCGCTTCATCAGCAACCGCCGTTGCCAGCAGATCGGCCTCGATCCGCTGTTCCCGAACGAGGAAAACCCGTTCCCGTGGATGAGCGAGATGATCGACCTGAAGAAGGAACGCAACTTCTTCGAGACGCGTGTGATCGAGTATCAGACGGGGGGCGCGCTGTCCTGGGAATAACCCGCAGCAGCGAACCCGTTACATGATGGAGCAGCCGGTGGCCTCTCGGCCCCGGCCCAAGGTTTAGGAGCAAGAACGCCTGATGCAAAGCATGCCCGGTGCCTTAACGGCCCAACGATACGACAGGCACTTTGCGAACCCTTCAGTGGGATGGGCAAACTTCCCTCCGGAAAAAGCGGACGGCCATGTGGCGGTCCGCTTGATCAAGCGATTAGGGGTAGCGGCGCGAGGTGCGCCGGCTACCGACTTGATTTGGCGCGCGAGGCCGGGTGGCCACGCGCGCCATACCGTATTCATTAGCGTAAGCGCGCGGTATCTGCGTACGCCGATGAATAGCCCGCTTCGAAGCGCACGTCCTGAACAGCGTCCGCGGGAAGCGGGTTTTGACGAAGGGTGTAGTTTGAACTGACTCTCATCTGAACCTGAAGGAGAACAACATGGCTACTGCCAAGAAGAAACCGGCTGCTAAGAAAGTTGCTGCCAAGAAGACCGTTGCGAAGAAGGCTGCTGCTCCGGCGAAGAAGGCCGCAGTGAAGAAGGTTGCTGCGAAGAAGGTCGCGGTGAAGAAGGTTGCCGCGAAGAAGGCAGCACCGGCGAAGAAGGCCGCTGCGAAGAAGGTCGCAGCCAAGAAGGTCGCAACGAAGAAGGTTGCAGCCAAGAAGGTCGCCGCGAAGAAGGCAGCACCGGCTAAGAAGGCCGCTGCGAAGAAGGTTGCCGCCAAGAAAGTCGCAGTGAAGAAGGTTGCTGCGAAGAAGGCCGCACCGGCGAAGAAGGCTGCTGCGAAGAAGGCCGCACCGGCGAAGAAGGCTGCTGCGAAGAAGGCCGCGCCGGCGAAGAAGGCTGCAGCGAAGAAGGCCGCGCCTGCGAAGAAGGCTGCAGCGAAGAAGGCTGCGCCCGCCAAGAAGGCTGCCCCTGCGAAGAAGGCTGCCGCACCGGCGAAGAAGGCTGCTGCTCCGAAGAAGGCCGTCGTGAAGAAGGCTGCACCGGCAACGACCGCGTCGACCGCATCGGTTGCGCCGGCATCGGGCGTGAAGACCGCGCTCAACCCGGCAGCGGCATGGCCGTTCCCGACCGGCAGCCGTCCGTAATCGCGGCTGAGCAGCATCACCCGGGCACTCACGTGGTGTCCGTGGGTTGAGTAGCGCTACTCAATCAATCCCGCCATCTGGCTCAGGTGGCGGGATTTTTTTCGTCCGTATGAATCATCGATCGGCTGGCCGACGCGTGCGTGGACGAAGGCGCGCGGACGAAAAAAAACGCATGTGCGGCTTCGCACATGCGTTCGACCGCGGCTTGCGCCGCGTGCTGAGGATGCCGGTTAGTGCGTGACGCGCGTGACGCCACCGCTCGACAGCAGGCGCACGCGCTCGCCGGCGCGGAACGCTTCGCCGCTTGCCGCCTGCGTGATCGAGCGCAGATCGCCGTTGTCGAGGCGCACGGTGATTTCGACACCGTTCGCGGTGCTGAGGTTTTCGCCGACTGCGTTACCCGCGACCGCACCGACGAGGCCGCCGGCGATCGCCGTCAGGATCGAGCCTTTGCCGCCGCCGATCGCGCTGCCCGCGACCGCGCCGAGGGCGCCGCCGCCGAGCGTGCCGATCGCGCTGCCGCCGCCGTCGGACTGGATGCGCACCGCGCGGACGCTTTCGACCGTGCCCATGCGGACCGTCTGTTCGCGCTGCGCCTGGCCGACGCTATAGACATCCGCCGAGCCGGGTGCCGTGAAGCAGCCGGCGAGGGTCAGCGTGGCCGTCAGCATGGCCGCGAGCGTGAGGGTTTTTTTCGTCAACATCTTTGCTCTCCCACAATATTCATTTGAGACTGTAACCGAATGCAGTCTCGAAGCGTGCGTCGATTTCGGCGCGCGTCAGTACGTAAGTCTGGGGCCCTTGATGGGCGATCTTGAGCGAGCCCATCAGGCTCGCGAGGCGGCCGGTGGTTGCCCAGTCGAGGCCGTGCTCGATGCCGTACAGCAAGCCGCCCCGGAAGGCGTCGCCGCAACCGGTCGGATCGGCGATGCGCTCGGCCGGTACGACCGGAATCTGCTCCGCGCCCTGCTTGTGGCGGATGGTCGCGCCGTGCTCGCCGCGCGTGATGACGAGGGCGTCGACCCGGCTGGCGATTTCATCTTCGGACCATCCCGTCTTGTCGCTCACCAGCTTGGCCTCGTAGTCGTTGACCGCTACGTAGGTCGCAAGTTCAATGCTGCGGCGCAGCGTCGCACCGTCGAACAGCGGCAGACCCTGGCCCGGATCGAACACGAACGGCACACCGGCCTTGGCGAGCTCTTCCACGTGCTGGACCATCCCGTCGAAGCCGTCCGGGCCGACGATCGCCAGCTTGATGTCCGGCGCGTCGCCCGCATGGTTCAGGTGCGACTGCATCATCGCGCCCGGGTGGAACGCCGCGATCTGGTTGTTGTCGAGATCGGTCGTGATCATCGCCTGCGCGGTGTACGTATCGGGCAGCACGCGAACGTGGTCGCGGCGCAGGCCGAGCTGGTCGAGCCGGTCGAGATACGGCTGCGCATCCAGCGCGCCCATCGTGCCCATGATGCGCGCATCGCCGCCGAGCAGGTGCAGCGCATACCCGATGTTGCCCGCGCAGCCGCCGAATTCGCGGCGCATCGTCGGCACGAGGAAGCTCAGGTTGATGAGGTGCACCTGGTCGGGCAGGATGTGCTCGCGGAACCGCCCTTCGAAGGTCATGATGGAGTCGTAGGCGATCGAGCCGCAAATCAGCGTAGCCAAGGTGTGCGTTCCTGTAGAAATGAGGGGCCCTGCGCGACAACGCCGCGCGAAGGGCGCGGCGCGGCAGGAGAAAGCGGAAGAAAGCTTACTTCAGTGCGGCGAGCGCTGCATCGTAGTTCGGCTCGTCCTTGATTTCGCCGACGAGTTCCGCGTGGATCACCTTGTCCTGCGCGTCGAGCACGACCACCGCGCGTGCGGTCAGGCCGTTCAACGGGCCGCTCGTCACGTCGACGCCGTACGCGTTCGCGAACGCGCGGCCGGTGCGGAACGTCGATGCCGTCACGACGTTCGCGAGGCCTTCGGTCGTGCAGAAGCGCGTGGCGGCGAACGGCAGGTCGGCGGACACGACGATCACCACGGTGTTGTCGAGCGACGACGCGGCTTCGTTGAACTTGCGGGTCGACGTCGCGCAGGTCGGCGTGTCGAGGCTCGGCACGATGTTCAGCACCTTGCGCTTGCCGGCGAAGCTGGCGAGCGACAGGTCGGCGAGGTCCTTGCCGACCAGCTTGAAATCGGCGGCTTGCGCGCCGACGGCCGGGAACGTGCCGGCGAGATCGATCGGGTTGCCACCCAGCGTAACTTTGCTCATGTTCGTGCTCCGAAATAGCGCGCCGCTCGGGCGCGCGGGTTGAGACGGGCGCGCAAGCGCGCCGCGGCGCGTCACGGATAGAAGATCTGGACGCGGAAATTCGAGGCGGGCGTGCCGTTCGTTTCGAGGCGGACGACCATCGTCTGCGTCGTGCCGGGCGGCAGCCCGGCGTCGATCGGCGTGCCCGGGCGCACGTAGTCGCGCGGCGCGAGCACGCGGCGCACGGTGACGTGATTGGTATCGTCGAGCAGCGTGAGTTCGAGCGACGGGTACGCGAGCGCGACGCGGTAGCGGTTCGTCAGCGGCACCTTCAGTTCGAGCTCGCGCGGGCCGTCGAGCTGGCGCAGGTCGGTCGCGTCGAGCCGCAGGCCGTCGATCGCGCGCGGCGGCGTGACCGTGCAGCCGAGCGGCGTGCAGGCCTGCCGGAACCAGCCTTGCGTGACGGGCCAGTAGATCATCAGCGTTTCGCGCTGCCACCACGCCAGTTGCACGGCGAGCAGCCCGACGAGCGCGGCCGCGATGAGGCCGCCGACAAAGCCGCCGAGCATCCCGCGTCGCTGCGGCGCGCGGGTCTCGCGCGTGACGGCGAAGTGTGGACGATCGTCATCGGCCAGTGCGGCGGGGAACGGGACGGCCGGTTGGACGGCCGGTTGGACGGCCGGTTGGGCGGCCGGTTGGATGGCCGGCCGGGCTGCCGGTTCATCGGCCGCTGCCGCGGTCGGGCTGGTGTCGTGCCGGGTGAAGGTATCGGGTTCCGATGCGGTTTCGGCTTCGCTGACGGCCGGTGCGGGCGTGAACGCAAAACGCGGTTCGCGCGGCGCGTGTTCGTCGTCCGGCGCGGCGAAACGCGCGTGACCGACAGGTTCGGCGGGTTCAGCCGCGGTGTCCGCTTCCGACGGAGGACGAGCGACGAAGCGGGGCTCGCGCGGATCGCGCTCGACGGGCGCGGGCGCGGCCGCTTCGGGTTCATGCGATTCGTGCCGCGTGTGCGGCGAATGCGGTCCGGCCGGTTGCTCGACGGCAGTCGACGAATCCAGCTCGGCCGGCGAGGACGCGAACGGTGCGGGCGTACCCGACAGATGAACGACGCCGGCTTCCGTGGACGGGAGCGCGACCGGTATCAGCGGCTCGGTGCGCACGGTCTCGACGCTGTGCTGCAGCGACGGATCGACGCCGGCGTCGAGCCACGGCGCCCACATGTCCCAGCCTTCCGGCTTGTAGTCGGTGCCGGTCGGCAGGCCGGAAGGCGGTGCGTCGGCGGCGAACAGCCGGGCCGGCACGGCCTGCGGCTGCGCCTCGCTGTCGCTCGGCGCGGCAGCCGGTTCGGTCAACGCCGGCTCGGGCTGCTGCGCGTACTCGGGAACGAGCGATTCGGAGGCGTTGAAGACTTCGTGGCAATGCCCGCAGCGCACGAGCCCCTGATGCAGCGCGAGCTGTTCCTGCTGCAGCCGGAAGACGGTTTCGCAATGAGGGCAGCGCGTCGCAAGAAGCATGTCGAGCCGGGCGGCCTGCTGGCCAGAGTGAAGGACAGCGCTATTCTAATGGCTTTCGCGGCGGGTTCCGGCAAGGCATACCCAACCTTCGTGTTCGCGCCAGACCGAGATGTCGACGTAGCGCGCATAAACGGCCGCGACTTCGTCCGCCTGGCGCGCGAGCACGCCCGACAGCGCGATGCGCCCGCCCGGCTTGACCTTCGATGCGAGCATCGATGCCATCAGCTTCAGCGGGTTCGACAGGATGTTCGCGACGACGATGTCGAATTCGCCGTCCGGGCATGCATCGGGCAGCCCGTACGTGACCTCCGCACGGTTGCGTTCGCTGTTCTGGCGCGCCGATTCGACCGCCTGCGGATCGATGTCGATGCCGATCACGGGGTTCGCCCCGCATTTCTTCGCGAGGATCGCGAGAATGCCCGAGCCGCAGCCGTAGTCGAGCACCGACTGGCCGGGCTTCACCGACTGCTCGAGCCACTCCATGCACAGACGGGTGGTGGGGTGGCTGCCGGTGCCGAATGCGAGGCCGGGATCGAGTTCGAGGACGAGCGCATCGGGGTCGGGCGCATCGTGCCACGACGGCACGACCCAGATCCGTTCGCCGATCGGGATCGGCTCGAACTGCGACTGCGTGAGCCGCACCCAGTCCTGCTCCTCGACTTCGCGCACGACGAACTGCGGCGTTTCGGCGAGGCCGATCTCGTTCGCGGCCGCCGCGAGCAGCACGGCTGGCTCATGGTCGGCCGACAGCAGCGCGACCACGCGCGAGTGCTGCCACGCGGTGCGATCGGGCACCAAGCCCGGCTCGCCGAAGAGCGGCTGTTCGTCGGGCGTGTCGGCGTCGGCGTCTTCGACGGACACCGACAGCGCGCCGAGATCGAGCAGCGCGTCGGACAGGGCCTCCGCATGCTCGCGGGCCAGTTCGACGACGAGTTCGCGATAACTCATGCTTACGCTTCTTCCGGTGCGACCTGCTGCTTCTGCGCGAGCCGGTTTTCGAGGTAATGGATGCTGGTGCCGCCTTCGACGAACTTCGAGTCGATCATCAGCTCGCGGTGCAGCGGGATGTTGGTCTGGATGCCTTCGACGACCATTTCCGACAGCGCGATGCGCATCCGGCGGATCGCCTGTTCGCGCGTCGCGCCGTAGGTGATCAGCTTGCCGATCATCGAATCATAGTTCGGCGGCACGAAATAGCCATTGTAGGCGTGCGAATCGACGCGCACGCCCGGGCCGCCCGGCGTATGCCACGACGTGATCCGGCCCGGCGACGGCGTGAACTTGAACGGATCTTCGGCGTTGATCCGGCATTCGATCGCGTGTCCGCGGAACTGGATGTCGCGCTGGCGCAGCGTGAGCTTCTCGCCGGCCGCGATGCGGATCTGTTCCTGCACGATGTCGACGCCCGTGATCAGCTCCGATACCGGGTGCTCGACCTGCACGCGCGTGTTCATCTCGATGAAGTAGAACTCGCCGTTTTCGTACAGGAATTCGAACGTGCCCGCACCGAGGTAGCCCATCTTCTTGCACGCGTCCGCGCAGCGGTCGCCGATACGGTCGATCAGGCGGCGCGGAATGCCCGGCGCCGGCGCTTCCTCGATCACCTTCTGGTGGCGGCGCTGCATCGAGCAGTCGCGCTCGCCGAGCCAGATCGCGTTCTTGTACGCGTCCGACAGCACCTGGATCTCGATGTGGCGCGGGTTCTCGAGGAACTTCTCCATGTACACCTGCGGGTTGCCGAACGCACGGCCGGCTTCCTCGCGGGTCATGTTGACCGCGTTGACGAGCGCGGCTTCGGTGTGCACGACGCGCATCCCGCGCCCGCCGCCGCCGCCGGCCGCCTTGATGATGACCGGATAGCCGATCGTGCGCGCAATCTTGACGATCTCCTTCGGATCGTCCGGCAACGCGCCTTCCGAACCCGGCACGCACGGCACGCCGGTCTTGATCATCGTCTGCTTCGCGGTGACCTTGTCACCCATCATGCGGATCGTTTCCGGGCGCGGGCCGATGAACGTGAAGCCCGACTGCTCGACGCGCTCCGCGAAATCGGCGTTCTCCGACAGGAAGCCGTAGCCGGGGTGGATCGCCTCGGCATCGGTGACTTCCGCGGCGCTGATCAGCGCCGGCATGTTCAGGTAGCTCAGGTTCGACGGGGCCGGGCCGATACAGACGGCTTCGTCCGCGAGGCGCACGTACTTGGCTTCCTTGTCGGCTTCCGAGTAGACGACCACCGTCTTGACGCCGAGTTCGCGGCACGCGCGCTGGATGCGCAGCGCGATTTCACCGCGGTTGGCAATGAGGATTTTTTCAAACATAGCGAGTATTCGTCTCTTCGAGGGGCGCGCGAACGGCGCCTGGCGAGCATCGGCGGCGCGCGGCCGGCAGGGCCGCGCGGCGGGCTTAGCCGATCACGAAAAGCGGCTGGCCGTATTCGACGGCCTGGCCGTTCTCGACGAGGATTTCCTTGATCACGCCGGCCTTGTCCGACTCGATCTCGTTGAGCAGCTTCATCGCTTCGATGATGCAGATCGTCTGGCCTTCCTTGACCGTGTCGCCGGCCTGCACGAACGGGTCGGCGCCCGGCGACGGCGCGCGATAGAACGTGCCGACCATCGGCGACGTCACGACGTGGCCCTGCGGAGCGGCCGGTGCGGCGGCGGCGCCGGCGGCCGGCGCGGCAGCGCCTTCGGTCGGCAGCGCGACCGACGGAGCGGGCGCGCTGACTTGCGGGGCATACCCAGCCGTCGGCTGCACGTAGACCGGCGGCGCGTTCTTGACGATACGCACCTTGCCTTCGCCTTCCGTCACTTCCAGCTCGGAGATGCCGGATTCGGAAACGAGGTCGATCAGAGTTTTCAGCTTACGAAGATCCATCGGGAATTCCCCTTTCAATACGTGAAAGCGCCGGTTAGGGGCCGGCGCTGAATCTAGATCGCGAAATCAGCCGCGCGACGTGCCTTGCAGCTTGTCCAGCGCGTACTCGAGCGCGTACAGATAACCTTTCCAGCCGAGCCCGCAGATCACGCCTTCGGCCTGGTCGGAAAAGTAGGAGTGGTGCCTGAACGCTTCGCGGCGATGCACGTTCGACAGGTGAACCTCGACGAACGGGATGCCAACACCGGCGATCGCGTCCCGGATCGCAACGCTCGTGTGCGTATACGCGGCCGGATTGATCAGGATGAAATCGGTCTGTTCCTCCCGCGCGGCCTGGATGCGGTCGACCAGCGCGCCTTCATGGTTGCTCTGGAACGACAACAGTTCGGCGCCGGCTTCCCGGGCGCGCGCGGCAAGCGCCTGATCGATCTGCGCGAGCGTGACGCGGCCGTACACCTCCGGTTCCCGGGTGCCGAGAAGGTTCAGGTTGGGGCCGTGCAACACCAGCAATCGTGTCATGGTCGCTTCTATTTCTGCGGAATTGCGCGAACTTTAGCGCTATTTAGAGAAATTTGTCTAGTTTTGCCGAACGGCCAGACGCGTCGGACCTGCAAGAATTACCGGTGCGAACGCAAAGTATCGGCGAATTCCCGCGAAATTGCGGCGATCGACCTGCAAATCGCCGGCAACGCGCGGGCCGCTGTCCGGGCCGATTACAGCGCGTCGAGCGTCTTTTTCAGCTCGGCCGGCTGGATTTGTCCTAATTTTGTCTCGCGGATCTTGCCGGTTTCGTCGATGACGACGGTAAACGGCAGCGCGCCAGCGGTATTCCCGAAATTACGGGCCAGATCGGCGCCCGCGTAGCCGCTGACGAACACCGGATAGTCGACCTTCACCTTCTGCAGGAAGTTCTTCACGTTCTGCTCGGAATCGACGCCGATCCCGACGAAACGGATGCCTTTCTGCTTGTACTGGTGCGACAGCGCGACCAGCTCGGGCATCTCCTCGACGCACGGGCCGCACCACGACGCCCAGAAATTGACGACGACCTTCTGGCCCTTGAAGGCGGTCAGCGTCGCCGGCTTGCCGTCGACGCCGGTGAGCGACGACGCCCACAGCTGCTCGACCGGATTGCCGTGGGCGGTCGGCGCGGCGACGGCGACACCGTCGTCGACCGTGCCGCGGAACCAGTGACCGGCGGCGACTCCGCCGGCGACGGCGGCGGCCGCGACCACCGCGAGCGCCAACATGCGTTTCATCATCATCGTTGAGTCATTCCGGTTCGGAAGGGGCCTGGCCTGCCGCGACGAGCGCGCGCAGCGCGGCGGCGTCCGCGCGGGCGACGCGGCCGCGCGCGTCGGCCTTCACCGCGCCGCGCAGGTCGTCGCTCGCATACAGCGCGAGATGGATGCCGATCGCATCCACGTCGCGCCGCGGGCGCCACAGGAAACTGAGCGTCTCGACGTCGCCGCGGCCCGCGAAATGCCGCGTCTCGGATACGTCGTACTGGACGTTCTGGTTCAGCAGGTAGATCGCGACGTCCTTCGGGTTGTCGGTGAATGCCTGCAAATGGATATCCGAATGCGCGTTCGCGGTGCCGTTCAGCACGGCGCCCGTCACATAAGGATGGAACTCGGCGAGCCGGCGCATCCAGTCGAGCGCGATCTCGCGCAGGCGGCGCAGTTCGTCCGGCTGCGTGTCGCTCTGGAACAGCGCGAGGTACTCGCGCAATTCTTCCTCGATCTGGTCGTTATCCGGCAGCCATTCGCCGGCAACGCGCGAATCGCCCAGCAACTGGCGCGCGGCCTTGCGTTTCGCGCCGGCGTAGTCCAGGCCGTCCTCCGCGATCAGGCGGGCGGCGGACTGGGCGATTTCCTCGCGGACGCGCCGCGGATCGACAAGAGGTTTGCGAGACATGATCCGGCAATCATACTCGATCGTCGCGGCGCCCGAGCACGGGTGCGGCGGCCCGCCGCCCGAGGGCGCCGGCGCCGTTCGCGCGCATCGTTCGGGTCGCCGGGCATCGCAGGCCGTCAGTTACAATAGTGTCCTTTGTGTCGCGGCAAGGTCGTGGGCCGGGCGCCGGCCGCACGGCCCGTCCGGCGCGACGCACACGCATCCTTTCCGAATCGACGGCGCCCGGCGGCGCGAAAGCATTCATCTATGCACATCCATATTCTTGGCATCTGCGGCACCTTCATGGGCGGTCTCGCCGTACTCGCACGCGAGGCGGGCCACACGGTGACGGGTTGCGACGCGGGCGTCTATCCGCCGATGAGCACGCAGCTCGAGGCGCAGGGCATCACGCTGATCGAGGGCTACGGCGCCGAGCAGATCGACCTGAAACCGGACCTGTTCGTGATCGGCAACGTCGTCACGCGCGGCAACCCGCTGATGGAGGCGATCCTCGATCGCGGCCTGCCGTACGTGTCGGGCCCGCAGTGGCTCGGCGAGCACGTGCTGGCCGGCAAATGGGTGCTCGCGGTCGCGGGCACGCACGGCAAGACGACCACGTCGTCGATGCTCGCGTGGCTGCTGGAGGACGCCGGGCTCAACCCGGGCTTCCTGATCGGCGGCGTGCCGTTGAACTTCGGCGTGTCCGCGCGGCTCACCGATTCGAGCTTCTTCGTGATCGAGGCCGACGAGTACGACACGGCATTCTTCGACAAGCGCTCGAAGTTCGTCCACTACCGGCCGCGTACCGCGGTACTGAACAACCTCGAATTCGATCACGCCGACATCTTCCCCGATCTCGCCGCGATCGAGACGCAATTCCATCATCTGGTACGCACCGTGCCCGGGGTCGGCCGGATCGTCACGAACGGCCGCTCGGATGCGCTCGAGCGCGTGCTGGCGCGCGGCTGCTGGAGCGAGGTCGAGCGTTTCGGCGTCGACGGCGGCTGGCAAGCGCTGCCGGCCGAGGACGGCGTGCCGGTCGACGAGCGCTTCGCGGTGTATTCGCACGCCGAGCGCGTCGGCGAAGTCGCGTGGCAGGTGCAGGGCGACCACAACCGGATGAACGCGCTCGCGGCGATCGCCGCCGCGCGCCACGTCGGCGTGCCGCCCGCGCAGGCGGCCGTTTCGCTCGCATCGTTCCGCAACGTGAAGCGCCGCATGGAAGTGCGCGGCAGCGTCGACGGCGTGACCGTCTATGACGATTTCGCGCACCATCCGACCGCGATCGACACCACGATCGCCGGCCTTCGTGCGCGCATCGGCCGCCAGAATGCCCGCATCCTCGCCGTGCTCGAGCCGCGCTCGAACACGATGAAGCTCGGCGTGATGAAGTCGCAATTGCCGGCGAGCCTCGCCGATGCCGATCTCGTGTTCGGCTACGGCGCGCCGACCGGGCGCGACGCGCTCGGCTGGAATCTCGCCGAAGCGCTTGCGCCGCTCGGCGACCGCGCGCGCGCATTCGACGATCTGCATCTGCTGGTGAAGGCGGTGGTCGAGGCCGCGCGTCCGGGCGACCACGTGCTCGTCATGAGCAACGGCGGCTTCGGCGGCGTGCACCAGAAGCTGCTCGATGCGCTCGGGAGCCGCACGTGATCCTGTATCTGCACGGCTTCCGGTCGTCGCCGGAATCGCAGAAGTCGCGGCTGCTCGCCGCGCGCATGGCCGAACTCGGCCGCACCGGCGAGTGGCGGTGCCCGTCGCTGTCGGTGTCGCCGCTCGAGGCGATCGCCGTCGCGGAAGCCGAGGTCGCGGGTGCCCGCGACGTCACCGTGATCGGCAGCTCGCTCGGCGGTTATTACGCGACATGGCTCGCCGAAAAGCACGGCTGGAAGGCCGTGCTGCTGAATCCGGCGATCGTGCCGCAGCGCGATCTCGAGCAGCATCTGGGCGAACAGCCGCTGTGGCACGGCGGCGGCACGATCGTCGTCGAGCGCCGGCATCTGCACGAACTCGACGCGCTGCGCGTGCCGGCGATCACGCGCGCCGACCGCTACTATTTGTTCGCGGCGACCGGCGACGAAGTGCTCGATTACCGCGAGATGCTGGCCCATTACCCGGGCGCGAAAACCCGCGTGATCGACGGCAGCGATCACGGGATCAGCGAATTTGCCGACTATGTCGACGACGTTCTCGCGTTTTGCGACGGAAAGACGTCTTAACCGGCCGCGTGCCGATCGAATCCCCATCATCATGCGGCGCCGCCGACGCGGCGCCCGGCAGTCTGAACGAGAGTACTGAGTGAACGTTTTCTTCGAGGAATCGGGCAGTTTCAAGGCGGGCAGCGTGCTGTCGCGCCAGGGCGACGCATTTCAGGTCGAGTTGCCCGGCGGGCGGCGTGCGAAGGTGCGCGCGAAAGACGTGCTGATCGAATTTGACAAACCGGCCGCGGGCGAACTGATGCAGGAGGCCGACACGGCCGCGCAGCAGATCGATCTGGACTTCCTGTGGGAATGCGCGCCGGCCGACGAGTTCGCGTACACGGCGCTGGCCGCCGAGTACTTCGGCGCGACGTACGGCCCGGTCGAGCGCGCGGCGCTGGTGCTGCGGCTGCACGGCTCGCCCGTCTACTTCCGTCGCAAGGGGCGCGGCCAGTACCAGCGCGCGCCGGAAGAGCAGCTCAAGATGGCGCTCGCGTCGCTCGAGCGCAAGCGCCAGCAGGCGCTGGTGCAGGCGCAGTATGAAGAGGAGCTGAAGGCCGGCAAGCTGCCGGAAGCGTTCGCGGGCAAGGTGCTCGGGCTGCTCACGCGGCCGGACAAGAATTCGATCGAATACAAGGCGATGGAAGCGGCGGCCGGCGCGCGCGGCGTGTCGCCGGCGCGGCTGATGCTCGACTGCGGTGGCATCGAGTCGCCGCGTGCGCTGCACGAAGCGCGCTTTCTCGCGGAATTCTTCCCGCACGGCACGGGCTTTCCGCCCGTCACGGTCGGCCCGCTGCCGGACGATCTGCCGCGCGCGGACGTCGAGGCGTTCTCGATCGACGACATCACGACCACCGAAATCGACGACGCGTTCTCGGTCGAGCACCTGGCCGACGGCCGCGTGCGGATCGGCGTGCACATCGCGGCGCCGGCGCTCGGCATCGTGCGCGGCGACGCGGTCGACGCGATCGCGCGCGCGCGCCTGTCGACCGTCTACATGCCGGGCGACAAGATCACGATGCTGCCGGACGACGTCGTCGACGTGTTCACGCTGAAAGAGGGCGATTACCGCCCGGCGCTGTCGCTGTACATCATCGTCAACCGCGACACGCAGGACATCGTCGCAAGCGAGACGCGCGCCGAGCTCGTGTTCGTGAAGAGCAACCTGCGCCACAACACGCTCGACGAGCTCGTCAACGAAGAGACGCTCGCGGCCGGCACCGGCGACTACCCGCACAAGGACGACATCGCCGTGCTGTGGCCGCTCGCGCAGGCGCTGTTCGAGAAGCGCCAGGTCGCGCGCGCGGGCTACGGCCTGAAGCGCGAGGTGCAGCGCAACACCGACTACAACTTCTACGTCGAAGGCGAGCACGTGACGATCACGCCGCGCCGCCGCGGCTCGCCGCTGGACCTGATCGTGTCGGAGCTCGCGATCCTCGCGAACTCGACCTGGGGCGCGTTCCTGCACGACCACACGGTGCCGGGCATCTACCGCTCGCAGCGCGGCTTCGGCGCACCGGGCCCGAAGCGCACGCGGATGCAGACGACGGCCGCGCCGCACGAAGGCCTCGGCGTCGCGCAGTACGCGTGGAGCACGTCGCCGCTGCGCCGCTACGTCGACCTCGTGAACCAGTGGCAACTGCTCGCGTGCGTGCAGCACGGCGTCACCGCGAAGCTCGCCGCGCCGTTCAAGCCGAAGGACGCCGATCTCTACGCGGTCGTGCAGGGCTTCGACGATACGTATACGGCCTACGCCGACTACCAGCGCCGGATGGAGTACTTCTGGTGCCTGCGCTGGCTCGCGCAGGAACAGAAGAAGCAGGTGGTCGCGAGCGTCGTGAAGGGCGATCTCGTGCGCCTCGAGGAAATCCCGCTGCTGCTGCACGTGCCGGGGCTCGGCGTGCATGCGCGCGGCACGCGCGTGCTGCTCGACGTGATGTCGCTCGACGAGCTGACGATCGAGGCGTCGGTGCGCCTCTTGAACGTGCTCGACGCGCCGACCGTGACGAGCGGCGACGCGGCCGACGAAGAGGACGACGCCGAAGGCGGCGACGACACGCTGGTCGACGCGGAAGACGCGTCGGCGGAAACCGAGGCCGAAGCGCTGGCCGAGGCAGACGGCGCGGCGGCCGACGGCGGCGAAGCCGCGAGCGGCAACGACGGCGAAGAGGGGCGCGCATCATGAGCGCAGCTGCGTCGACGAGCGGCGCCGACCGCTATGTCGTGTTCGGCAACCCGGTGGCGCACAGCAAGTCGCCGTTCATCCACGCGCAATTCGCCGCGCAGACCGGCGAGCTGATCGAATACACGCACCGGCTCGCGCCGATCGACGGGTTCGAGGCAGCCGTGCGCGCGTTCGTCGCCGAAGGCGGGCGCGGCGCGAACGTGACGGTGCCGTTCAAGCTGGACGCGCATGCGCTCGCCGACACGCTGTCGGCGCGCGCGGCGGCGGCAGGCGCGGTGAACACGCTGCGCATCGACGCCGACGGCCGCCTCCACGGCGACAACACCGACGGCGTCGGCCTCGTGCGCGACATCGAGGCGAATCTCGGCGTGTCGCTTGCCGGCGCGCGCATCCTGCTGCTCGGCGCGGGCGGCGCCGCGCGCGGTGTCGTGCTGCCGCTGCTCGATCGTGCACCGCTGTCGATCGGAATCGTGAACCGCACCGCGAGCAAGGCCGAAGCGCTCGTCGGCCAGTTCATGCAGGCCGCGCACGACGCGGGCTGCACGCTCGCGGGCGGTGGCCCCGGCGTCGTGCGGGCCGAGCCGTACGACGTGGTGATCAATGCGACGGCCGGCAGCCTCGACGCCGCGCTGCCGGAATGCGACCCCGCGGCGTTCGGTGCCGGCACGCTCGCGTACGACATGATGTACGGCGCGCAGCCGACCGTGTTCATGCAGCACGCGGCGTCGCTCGGCGCGCGCACGGCCGACGGCCTCGGGATGCTGGTCGAGCAGGCGGCCGAATCGTTCTTCATCTGGCGCGGCGTGCGGCCGGACGGCGCGCCGGTGCTGGCCGCGCTGCGCCAGGCGCTCGCGGCGAGCTGAACGGAGCGCGGCACGTGGTGGCGGTGAGCGGCACGCAGCGCACGCGGACGGTGAGCCTCGCTCGCTGGGCCGTCTACGCGGGATCGGTGTTCGCGGGCGCGTGGCTCGCGACGCAATTGTTCTATCTCGCGCAGATCGCGCTGTGGTCGTTCGTGAATCCGGGCTCGACCGCCTTCATGCGCACCGACGCGTGGTGGCTGTCGCGCGACACGCCGCCCGCGCAGATCCGGCACCAGTGGGTGCCGTACGACCAGATCTCGCGCAACCTGAAGCGGGCGCTGATCGCGTCCGAAGATTCGACCTTCGCGACCAACAACGGCTACGACGTCGACGCGATCCTGCAGGCGTGGGAGAAGAACAAGGCGCGCGGCAGGATCGTCGCGGGCGGCTCGACGATCACGCAGCAGCTCGCACGCAACCTGTTCCTGTCGCGCGAGAAGAGCTACATCCGCAAGGGCCAGGAGCTGATCATCACGTGGATGCTCGAAACGGTGCTCGACAAGGAGCGCATCTTCGAGATCTACCTGAATTCGGTCGAATGGGGGCGCGGCGTGTACGGCGCCGAAGCGGCCGCGCGCTATTACTACAAGATTCCCGCGAGCCGGCTCGGCGCGTGGCAGTCCGCGCGTCTCGCGGTGATGCTGCCGAAGCCGCGCTGGTTCGATGCGCATCGCGGCTCGGCCTATCAGGCGCAGCGCGCGGCGGTCATCGCGCACCGGATGGGCGCGGCCGAGCTGCCGCAATCGGAGTGAGCGGCGCGCCCGCGCTGCTGCGTTGTCCATTCCGTCGTCGACGCGCGATTGGTGCGCTGCAGCGCATCCGTGTCGCCGCCATTTCGGGCCACATCCTTTAGACGAATCCGTCTATTTCGCTTTACTGAGCAATACCGATAAGTGCGCGATTTTGTTGACCGACATCGCACGAAATCCGTGCTTTTTTAGCCGCCGCGGGTAAACGCGAAAGTCGCTGAAAGCGCTGTGAAATGCAACGTTTCGCGAATCGAAGCATTCCTGAAAGGTGTGCGCTGCACCGCTTGCGCGCCAAATATTTCAAAATTTTTCAAAGCTGACGGGCTCGCGTATATTGGCCAGCGCCTCGGCTTATCGGCCGCAATCGAGGCGGGGGGTGGCTTATCCGGCCGCTCGACACAAAAAACATCCGAGAGAAGGAACGCAACGATGCCAGCGAGCAAAGCGAAGCTGTTGTTGGGGGTGGTGTGTTCTTCGCTGATTCTGACGGCCTGCAACGACGACGTGACGTCGTCGTCTGCCGCGAGCGTCGCGAATTCAGCCGATCCCGCCGGTCAGGTCGACCGCGCGTACAACGATCCGAACAGTTATTCGTCGAGTGCGAACGCGTCGCTCGACGCGTCCGCCGCGGTCGAGAAGGCCGCCGTCACGCACCATCAGATCACGCTGAACGGCAAGACGATCCGGTACACGGCCACCGCCGGCCACCTCGTCGCCCGCAATCCGCAGACGGGCGCGCCCGAAGCATCGTTCTTCTACGTCGCCTACACGGCCGACAACCAGCCCGCGGCGAAGCGGCCCGTCACGTTCCTGTACAACGGCGGCCCCGGCTCGGCGTCGGTGTGGCTGCACCTCGGCTCGTTCGGCCCGCGCCGGATCCAGACCGGCGACCCGAACGCGAACACGTCGACGTTCCCGTTCGTCGACAACCAGGAAACCCTGCTCGACACGACCGACCTCGTGTTCGTCGATGCGATCGGCACCGGCTTCTCGGAAGCGGTCGCGCCGAACACGAACCAGACGTTCTGGGGCGTCGACCAGGACGCCGGCGCGTTCCGCGATTTCGTAACGCGCTACCTGAGCGTGAACCAGCGCAGCGCTTCGCCGAAGTACCTGTTCGGCGAGTCGTACGGCACGCCGCGCACCGACGTGCTCGCGAACCTGCTCGAGACGGCCGGCGTGAAGCTCGACGGCATCGTGCTGCAGTCGTCGATCCTGAACTACAACACGAACTGCGACATGGCGAGCGACTATGTCGGCAACTCGAACAGGGGCGCGAGCCCTGTGAGCTGCGCGGGCTTCGTGCCGTCGTACGGCACGGTCGGCGCGTACTATCAGCTCGACAATCCGAACCCGTCGAACCTGCCGCAGTATGCGGACCAGATGCGCCTGCTGACGGCCGGCAGCTACGCGCCGGCCGTGAACGCGTACCTCGCGAGCCACACGCCGCCGCCGCCGAATCTCGTCACGACGATGGCAAATTCGACCGGCGTGAAGCAGGCGTTGTGGAATGCCGACTTCAACGTGGTCCCGACCTTCTTCGACAACAGCTTCCAGCTGTCGCTGATTCCGGGCACGCTGATCGGCCGCTACGACGCACGCGTGAACGTGCCCGTGTCGAGCCCGCTCGCGGCCGACGGCGATCCGTCCAGCTCGTTCATCACGAAGCCGTTCACCGACACGATCGGCAGCTACCTGCCGAACGAGCTGAAGTACACCGCGCAGTCGGCCTACTCGGTGAGCAGCAATGCGATCAACACGTGGGACTGGACGCACGACGGCCTCGCGATGCCCGACACGATTCCCGATCTGGCCGCGGCGCTGACGCTGAATCCGCAGTTGAAGGTGCTGTCGCTGAACGGGTATCACGACATCGCGACGCCGTTCTACCAGACCGAGCTCGACCTCGCGCGGCTCGGCACGCAACCGAACCTGACGATCAAGGACTATCAGGGCGGGCACATGGTCTATCTCGACGATACGTCGCGTCCGCAGGAGAAAGCCGATCTCGTGACCTTCTACGGCGCGGCCGCGCACTGATGCGATGCGTGAGGCCGGCGACAGGCGCCCCAGGTGGCGCTGCTCGCCGGCCGTCGACGACCTCATTCCAGACTGGAGCCTGACATGAAGAATCGTTTCATCGTCGTTGCCGCGGCGCTCGCATGCGCCGGCGCCGCAACATCCCTCTCCGCGTTCGCGCAGGCGAGCGACGCCGCCGCACCGGCGCGCGCGCGCCAGGCGCAGCTCGGCGACCCGTACGTGCCGCCGGCCGCGCGTCACGCGACCGCCGGCACGCAGACGACCGGCGCCGCGCTGCACGCGCAGGTGGTGCGCAAGCTCGCGCGGCAGTTCAGCGCGGCCGACACGCAGAACACGGGGTCGATCACCGAGGCGCAGGCGCGCGCGGCCGGCCTCGGCTATGTCGCGAACCATTTCCGGCAGATGGACGCCGCCGGTAGCGGCCGCGTGTCGTTCGCGGACGTACAGCGCTACATGCAGGCGCGCAGCAGCACGAGCCAGCAGTAAGCGCGGCACGCGGAGAACAAACGGGGGCGGAACCTGCGGAACGGCGGGTTCCGCCCCCGTGCGCATGGCGCGGCCGGAATGTCGGGCTCGCCGTGGATTTCGCCGGGATTCTCATTATCTGGGCAACGCATTCAAATATTGGAGACGAATGCGTGCGCTCCTACAATCCGAAGCACATCGACAGCTTCGGACCCACGCATCGCGCGGCGCCCGTCGCACACGGAGACACCTTCCATGAAGTTCGCCGGGCGCTTTACTCGGTGCATCGACCGCCGCCACGCCGCCGCATCGGACGCAGTTCCGGCGCCGCGCGGGCGGCTTCACCGATTCCGTTGAAGAAGCCCCGCCCCATGACCAAGATGCCAGACTCCCTTGCCCTCGACGCCCGGCGCGCGATGCCGGACGATGCGTCGCTGACCGACACCATCGGCGCGACCAGCACGCCGCTCGACCTCGCCGCGCAGCAGGCCGGCACGCAGACGCTGCTGCGCGGCCTCGCGATCCTCGAGGCGATCGCCAACGGCGCGCGCGACATGCGCGCGATCGGCGCCGCGCTCGGCACGACGCGCAGCACGACGCACCGGCTCGTCAGCAGCCTCGTGCAGGCGCGCTATCTGCGCCAGGTGCAGGGCGGCTACCTGCTCGGCCCGAAGCTGATCGAGCTCGGCACGATCGCGCTCGAGCAGATGCCGCTCACCGCGGTGGCACGCCCGCATCTCGAGGCGCTCGCGGAAGCGACGCTCGACACGATCCATCTCGGCGTGCGCGACGGCGACGACGTGTTGTACATCGACAAGATTCCCGGCACGCGCGGCCTCGAGATGCGCTCGCGCGTCGGCCACCGGATGCCGCTCGCGTCGACGGGTATCGGCAAGGCGATGATGCTCGACCTCGATCCGGACCTGTGGCGCTCGCTGTTCGAGGCCGCGCGGCGCGCGCTGGCCGGCGTCAACTTCAAGCCCGACAACCGGCCCGAGACGAGCGCGTTCCTGCAGCGCATGGCCCATTACGCGGCCGGCGGCTATACGTTCGATCTCGAGGAAAACGAGGCGTCGATCCGCTGCGTGGCCGCGCCGATCCGCGACGCGTCGGGCGCGATCGTCGCGGCGGTGTCGGTCGCGAGCACGATTCCGTACATGCCGCACGACCGCATGGACGAACTGATTCCGCTCGTGCAGCGCGAAGCGCGAGCCATTTCCGCGGAACTGGGCTGGAGCCCGCCGCAGGGTACCCGCAGGATCAAACGATGACGACTTCGACCCGGCCCGCTCCGGATGCCAGTTCCGCTTCCCCGTCGCTGATCGCGCTCGACTGGGGCACCACGTCGCTGCGCGCGTATCTGTACGACGCGCACGGCGTGCCGATCGACACGCGCAGCCGGGCGGCCGGCGTGATGCACGTGCCGGGCGGCGGCGCGCGCGCGTTCGACGCGGTGTTCGAGGAAGCGTGCGGCGACTGGCTCGACCGTACGCCCGGCCTGCCGGTGCTCGCCGCCGGGATGGTCGGCAGCGCGCAGGGCTGGCGCGAAGCGCCGTACGTCGCGGTGCCGGCCGGCGCCGACGCGCTCGTCGCGGGGCTCATCACCGTGACGACGTCGCGCGGCGCGACGGTCTCGATCGTGCCGGGCGTGATCGCGACGGGCGAATTGCCCGACGTGATGCGCGGCGAAGAAACGCAGATCGTCGGCGCGCTCGCGAGCGATCCCACGCTTGGCGCCGATCGTTCAGGGGTACTGATCGGCTTGCCGGGCACGCATGCGAAATGGGCGTGGGTGAAGGACGGGATGATCGAACGCTTCCAGACCTTCATGACCGGCGAGCTGTTCGCGGTGCTGCGCGATCACACGATCCTCGGCCGCACGATGCGCCCGGGTGCGTCGCCCGACCGCGACGCGTTCGTGCGCGGCGTATCGGTCGCACGCGGCGCGCAGCACACGGGGCTGCTCGCGACGATTTTCAGCACGCGCACGCTGGGGCTGACCGACCGGCTCGCGCCCGATGCGCAGGGCGACTACCTGTCGGGCCTGCTGATCGGTCACGAGCTCAATGCGCTCGATGCGATGCTCGCGGAGCGTGGCATCGCGCTCGCCGATCAGCCGCTGCTGCTGATCGGCGACGACGGCTTGTGTTCGCGTTACGTCGATGCGCTCCAGGTATTCGGCCATGCGCATGCGCGCGTGGCCGCGCATGCGACCGAGCTGGGCCTGTGGCGGATCGCGTCGCGTGCCGGGCTCGTGCGCGCGGACGGCGAGCCCGTCTGCGCGGATCAATGAACTGCTTGCAGAGGAACTTTCGATGTCGTCCGACCTGACACTGCCCGCGCCATACACGCCCCACGCCGCGCTGATGCGCGCGTTCGATGCGTGTCCGCTGATCGCGATCATGCGCGGCATCACGCCCGCCGAAGCGGCCGACCACGGCCGCGCGCTCTACGAAGCCGGCTTCCGGATCGTCGAGGTGCCGCTGAACTCGCCGGAGCCGTTCGACAGCATCGCGGAGCTGCGCCGCGCGTTGCCCGACGACATGATCGTCGGCGCGGGCACGGTACTGCGCGCCGAGTACGTGGACCGCGTGCAGGATGCGGGCGGCGCGCTGATCGTGATGCCGCACAGCGACGCGGCCGTGATCCGCCGCGCGCGCGAGCGCGGGCTGGCGAGCGCGCCGGGCGTCGCGACGCCGACCGAAGCGTTCGCGGCGCTGACGAACGGCGCCGACGTGCTGAAGATGTTCCCGGCCGAACAGCTCGGCGTGAGCGTCGTGAAGGCCTGGCGCGCGGTGATCGACCGCGCGGTGCCGCTGATTCCGGTCGGCGGGATCGCGCCGGACAACATGCGGCCGTTCCTCGACGCCGGCGCGAACGGCTTCGGGCTCGGCTCGGCGCTGTATCGCCCGGGCCAGTCGGCCGACACGACCGCGGCGAACGCGCGCGCGTTCCAGGTCGGCTTGCGCGCGGCGCGCGGCGGAGCCGCATGATGGGCCGCCTCGCGGGCAAGGTCGCGATGGTGACGGGCGCGGGCCGCGGCATCGGCGCCGCGATCGCGCGCGCGTTCGTGCGCGAAGGCGCGGCCGTCGCGCTCGTCGATCTCGACTTCCCGCAGGCGCAGCACACGGCCACCGCGATCGCGCACGAATGCGACGGCGCGCGCGTGCTGCCGCTGCAGGCGGACGTCGCGCGGCAGCAGGCGGTGCGCGATGCGCTCGCGCGGACGGAAGCGACGTTCGGCCCGCTCGACGTGCTCGTGAACAACGCGGGCATCAACGTGTTCGCCGATCCGTTGACGATGACCGACGACGACTGGCGGCGCTGCTTCGCGGTCGATCTCGACGGCGTGTGGCACGGCTGCCGCGCGGCGCTGGAGGGCATGGTCGAGCGCGGTCGCGGCAGCATCGTGAACATCGCATCGACGCATGCGTTCAGGATCATCCCGGGCTGCTTCCCGTATCCGGTCGCGAAACACGGCGTGCTCGGCCTGACGCGTGCGCTCGGCATCGAATACGCGGCGCGCAACGTGCGCGTGAACGCGATCGCGCCGGGCTACATCGAGACGCAACTGACGCGCGACTGGTGGGACGCGCAGCCCGATCCGGCCGCCGCGCGCGCGGAGACGCTCGCGCTGCAGCCGATGAAGCGGATCGGCCGCCCGGAGGAGGTCGCGATGACGGCCGTGTTCCTGGCGTCCGACGAGGCGCCGTTCATCAACGCCGCGTGCATCACCGTCGACGGCGGGCGCGCGGCGCTGTATCACGACTGACGCAACTGACGTAACGATTCGAAAGACCGCACGTGCGACGGCCGCGCGCACGCTGCGTCGAAACCAACAAGCGGCTGCATCCTGTTCGATGAAAACAAGGAGACACTGGAGATGAAACGCAGAACGTTCGTAACGCTGGCCGCTGCGGCCGCGGTGGTGATGGGCAGCCCGGTCGCGCACGCGGCCGACCCGGTCAAGATCGGCTTCCTGGTGAAGCAGCCTGAGGAGCCGTGGTTCCAGGACGAATGGAAATTCGCCGAGATCGCCGCGAAGCAGAAGGGCTTCACGCTCGTGAAGATCGGCGCGCCGTCCGGCGAGAAGGTGATGAGCGCGATCGACAACCTGTCCGCGCAGAAGGCGCAGGGCTTCATCATCTGCACGCCCGACGTGAAACTCGGGCCGGGCATCGTCGCGAAGGCGAAGTCGCACAACCTGAAGATGATGACGGTCGACGACCGCCTCGTCGACGGCGCGGGCAAGCCGATCGAGTCGGTGCCGCACATGGGGATTTCCGCGTACAACATCGGCAAGCAGGTCGGCGACGGCATCGCGGCCGAGATCAAGAAGCGCGGCTGGGACATGAAGGACGTCGGCGCGATCGACATCACCTACGAGCAGTTGCCGACCGCGCACGACCGCACGAGCGGCGCGACCGACGCGCTGGTCGCCGCCGGCTTCCCGAAGGCGAACGTGATCGCGGCGCCGCAGGCGAAGACCGACACCGAGAACGCGTTCAACGCGGCGAACATCGCGCTCACCAAGAACCCGCAGTTCAAGCACTGGGTCGCGTACGGCCTGAACGACGAGGCCGTGCTCGGCGCGGTGCGCGCGGCCGAAGGGCGCGGCTTCAAGGCCGACAACATGATCGGCATCGGCATCGGCGGTTCCGATTCGGCATTGAACGAGTTCAAGAAGCCGCAGCCGACCGGCTTCTACGGCACCGTGATCATCAGCCCGAAGCGCCACGGCGAGGAAACGTCGGACCTGATGTACGCGTGGATCACGCAGGGCAAGGCGCCGCCGCCGCTGACGCTGACGACGGGCATGCTCGCGACGCGCGACAACGTGGCGAAGGTGCGCGAGGAGATGGGGCTCGCGTCGAAGTAAGCGGCCCGCCGGCTGCCGCGGCGATGCGGCGGCCGGCGGTCGATCGATTCTGAAGTGGAGAGACGACGTGTCAGCGGCACTGCGTTTTGACAATATCGGCAAGGTGTTTCCCGGCGTGCGCGCACTCGACGGCATTTCGTTCGACGTGCATGCGGGCGAGGTGCATGGCCTGATGGGCGAGAACGGCGCGGGCAAGTCGACGCTGCTGAAGATTCTCGGCGGCGAATATCAGCCCGATGCGGGCAGCGTGCTGGTCGACGGCCAGCCCGTGCAGTTCGCGAATGCGGCCGCGTCGATCGCGGCCGGCATCGCGGTGATTCACCAGGAATTGCAGTACGTGCCCGACCTGACGGTCGCGGAAAACCTGCTGCTCGGCCGCCTGCCGAACGCGTTCGGCTGGGTGAGGAAACGCGAGGCGAAGCGTTACGTGCGCGAGCGGCTCGCCGAGATGGGCGTCGATCTCGATCCCGACGCGCGGCTCGGGCGGCTGTCGATCGCGCAGCGGCAGATGGTCGAGATCTGCAAGGCGCTGATGCGCAACGCGCGCGTGATCGCGCTCGACGAACCGACGAGCTCGCTGTCGCATCGCGAGACGGAAGTGCTGTTCAAGCTGGTCGACGACCTGCGTGCGCAGGGCCGCGCGCTGATCTACATCTCGCACCGGATGGACGAGATCTACCGGTTGTGCGATGCGTGCACGATCTTTCGCGACGGCCGCAAGATCGCGTCGCACGAAGCGTTGGCCGACGTGCCGCGCGAGCGGCTCGTCGCCGAGATGGTCGGGCGCGAGATCGCGGACATCTACCATTACGCGCCGCGCGCGCTCGGCGACGTGCGGTTTTCCGCCGAAGGCATCGACGGGCCGGCATTGCGCGAACCGGCGAGCTTCTCGGTGCGCGCGGGCGAGATCGTCGGCTTCTTCGGGCTCGTCGGCGCGGGTCGCAGCGAGCTGATGCGGCTCGTGTACGGCGCGGACCGCCGGCGCGCGGGCGTGCTGACGCTCGACGGCGCGCGCATCGACGTGAAGCGCACGGGCGACGCGATCCGCCACGGCATCGTGCTGTGCCCCGAGGACCGCAAGGAAGAAGGGATCATCGCGATCGCGTCGGTCGCGGAGAACATCAACATCAGCTGCCGCCGCCATTCGCTGCGCGCGGGTCTGTTCATCAACGGCAAGGCCGAGAGCGAAACGGCCGACCGCTTCATCCAGCGGCTGAAGATCAAGACGCCGAACCGGCGCCAGAAGATCCGCTTCCTGTCGGGCGGCAACCAGCAGAAGGCGATCCTGTCGCGCTGGCTCGCGGAGCCCGACCTGAAGGTCGTGATCCTCGACGAGCCGACGCGCGGCATCGACGTCGGCGCGAAGCACGAGATCTACGACGTGATCTACCGGCTCGCGGAGCGCGGCTGCGCGATCGTGATGGTGTCGTCGGAACTGCCGGAAGTGCTCGGCGTGTCCGACCGCATCGTCGTGATGCGCGAAGGCCGGATCGCCGGCGAGCTGCCGCGCGCGCAGGCGAACGAGCACGCGGTGCTGAACCTCGCGCTGCCGCAGACCAGCGCGGCCGAGGCGGCCTGACGCGGCATACGACATTCGAATCGAACACGCGCGGCGCGGGCCGCGCGATGCAGGAGCAGGAGACACATCATGCAAGTCAACGAAAACCTGGCCAGCGCCGCCGTGAAGCCGTCGGCCGACGCGCTGGTTCCGCAGCAGAGCGACCGCCAGAAGTGGTGGCAGCATCTGACCGAATACAGCCTGATCGCGATCTTCGCGGTGATGTTCATCACGATGTCGCTGACCGTCGATCACTTCTTCTCGATCGACAACATGCTCGGCCTCGCGCTGTCGATCTCGCAGATCGGCATGGTCGCGTGCACGATGATGTTCTGTCTCGCGTCGCGCGACTTCGACCTGTCGATCGGCTCGACCGTCGCGTTCTCGGGCGTGCTGTGCGCGATGGTGCTGAACGCGACCGACAACACGTTCGTCGCGATCGTCGCGGCGGTCGCGGCCGGCGCCGCGATCGGCTTCGTGAACGGCGCGGTGATCGCGTACCTGCGCATCAACGCGCTGATCACGACGCTCGCGACGATGGAGATCGTGCGCGGGCTCGGTTTCATCGTGTCGAAGGGGCAGGCGGTCGGCGTGTCGTCGGATACCTTCATCGCGCTCGGCGGGATGTCGATGTTCGGCGTGTCGCTGCCGATCTGGGTCACGCTGCTGTGCTTCATCGGCTTCGGCGTGCTGCTGAACCAGACCGTGTACGGCCGCAACACGCTCGCGATCGGCGGCAATCCGGAAGCGTCGCGGCTCGCGGGGATCAACGTCGAACGCACGCGCGTGTACATCTTCCTGATCCAGGGCGCGGTCACAGCCCTCGCGGGCGTGATTCTCGCGTCGCGCATCACGTCGGGCCAGCCGAACGCCGCGCAGGGCTTCGAGCTGAACGTGATCTCCGCGTGCGTGCTCGGCGGCGTGTCGCTGATGGGCGGCCGCGCGACGATCTCGGGCGTCGTGATCGGCGTGCTGATCATGGGCACCGTCGAGAACGTGATGAACCTGCTGAACATCGACGCGTTCTACCAGTACCTCGTGCGTGGCGCGATCCTGCTCGCGGCCGTGCTGCTCGACCAGCTGAAGAACCGCGGCGTACGCGACTGACCGACCTGTTTCCACGGAGACGATCCGCATGACCATCGATACTTCCGCGCCGGACTCGCACGCCGCGAGCGACGCGCGCTTCGCGCGCTACCCGAGCCTCGAGGATCGCGCGGTGCTGATCACGGGCGGCGCGACCGGCATCGGCGCGTCGTTCGTCGAGCACTTCGCCGAACAGGGCGCGCGCGTCGCGTTCGTCGACCTCGACGCGGCGGCCGGCGCCGCGCTGGCCGAACGCCTCGCGCACGTGCGCCATGCGCCGCTGTTCCTGCCGTGCGACCTGACCGACATCGATGCGCTGCGCGGGGCGATCGACGCGATCCGCGCGCGCATCGGCGCGATCGCGGTGCTCGTGAACAACGCGGCGAACGACACGCGCCACGCGCTCGGCGACGTGACGCCCGCGTCGTTCGACGCGGGCATCGCGGTGAACCTGCGTCACCAGTTCTTCGCCGCGCAGGCGGTGATCGACGACATGAAGCGGCAGGGCGGCGGCGCGATCATCAATCTCGGCTCGATCAGCTGGATGCTGAAGAACGGCGGCTATCCCGTCTACGTGATGGCGAAGGCGGCCGTGCAGGGCCTGACGCGCGGCCTCGCGCGCGATCTCGGCCCGTTCGGCATCCGCGTGAATTCGCTGGTGCCGGGCTGGGTGATGACCGACAAGCAGCGCCGGCTGTGGCTCGACGACGCTGGCCGCGCGGCGATCAAGGCCGGCCAGTGCATCGACGCCGAACTATTGCCGGCCGACCTCGCCCGGATGGCGCTGTTTCTCGCGGCCGACGACAGCCGGATGATCACCGCGCAGGACGTGATCGTCGACGGCGGCTGGGCCTGACCGTTCGCACCGACCTGCATCGTTTCTTCGACGAAGGAAAGGAGCTCACCATGACCGCCACGTCCTCGCGCGCATCGTCGTCCACCAGCCAGTCGCGCCGCGCGCGCCTGGCCGCCGCCGCCCAGCCGGTCAGCCCCGGCCCGCAGACGGCCGTGTTCGCGCAGGGCGTCGGCGCCGCGCATGCGGCGGCCGTCACGTTGTCGAACGCGTCGCTGCGGCTCGACGTGCTGCCGCACCTCGGCGGCGGCATCGCGCGCTTCGACTGGCGCGGCGAGAACGGCGCGCTGATGCCGGTGTTCCGCCGTTGCGAGCACCCGGAGACGGCGACGGACCCGAATGAGCTCGCGTGCTATCCGCTGCTGCCGTACTCGAACCGGATCGGCGACGGGCGCTTCGAATGCGACGGGCGCAAGGTCGCGGTGCCGCGCAACCGTCGCGACGAGCCGCTGCCGATCCACGGCGACGGCTGGCTCGCGCCGTGGCAGGTCGACGATGCGACCGACACGTCGCTGCAACTGTCGCTCGACCGGACGGCCGGCGCGCCGTATGCATTCCGCGCGATCCAGTCGTTCGAGCTCGACGACGCGACGCTGTCGATCGCGCTGACGATCGAGAACGCGGGACGCGCGCGGCTGCCGTTCGGGCTCGGCGTGCATCCGTTCCTGGTGCGCGATGCGGCGACCGAGCTGGCCGCGGCGGCGGGCGGCCTGTGGCTGTCGGGCGCCGATTTCCTGCCGGTGCGGCACGTCAGCGTGCCGCCGGCCTGGCAGTTCGGCGTCGCGTATCCGCTGCCGGCCACGCTCGTCAACCACGCGTTCACCGGCTGGGGCGGCCACGCGACGGTGAGCTGGCCGCGCCGGCGGCTGTCGCTGACCGTCGCGGCCGACGCCGACGCATACGTGCTCTACACGCCGCCGGGCGAGGATTTCTTCTGCTTCGAGCCGGTCGATCATCCGATCAATGCGGTGAACCTGCCGGGCGGCGCGGCCGCGCACGGGATGACGCTGCTCGCGCCCGGCGAGCGGCTCACGCGGCGTTTCGCGTTCACCGTCGAGCGCGCCGATGCGCGCAGCAATGCCGCGACACACGAGGGGCGCCGGCGACGCGGGTAAAATACGCGGTCTACCAACGGTTTGCCGCGAGTACCCGCCATGTCTTCCCCGCTTACTTTCATCGAATCGCTGCGCGCCGCGTGGCAACGCACGAATTCGCTGCTGTGCGTCGGCCTCGACCCCGAGCCGTCGCGCTTTCCCGTGCAGTTCGACGGCCAGCCCGACGCGATCTTCGAATTCTGCCGGCAGATCGTCGATGCGACCGCGCCGTACGCGAGCGCGTTCAAGCCGCAGATCGCCTACTTCGCCGCGCATCGCGCGGAAGACCAGCTCGAACGGCTGATCGCGCACATCCATCTGCAGCATCCGGGCCTGCCCGTGATCCTCGACGCGAAGCGCGGCGACATCGGCAGCACGGCCGAGCAGTATGCACGCGAGGCGTTCGAGCGCTATCGCGCGGACGCCGTCACCGTGAATCCGTACATGGGCTACGACTCGGTCGAGCCGTACTTCGAGCATGAAGGCAAGGGCGTGATCGTGCTGTGCCGCACGTCGAACCCGGGCGGCTCGGACCTGCAGTTCCTCGACACGAACGGCCGGCCGCTGTACCAGGTGGTCGCCGACCTCGCGGCGAACAAATGGAACGCGAAGAACGGCCAGCTCGGCCTCGTGGTCGGCGCGACGTTCCCGAAGGAGATCGAGATCGTGCGCGGGATCGTCGGCGACATGCCGCTCCTGATTCCCGGCATCGGCGCGCAGGGCGGCGACGTGCAGGCGACCGTCAACGCAGGCCGCACGGCGGACGGCACCGGGATGATGATCAACTCGTCGCGCGCGATCCTGTACGCGAGCAAGGGCGAGGATTTCGCCGAAGCCGCGGCGCTCGCCGCGCAGAAGACGCGCGACACGATCAACGCGCATCGCTGATCGGTCGCACCGGTGGTCCGGGCCGGCGCCAGCGCCCGCCCGGGCAGCCGGCGCCGGCGTGCTCCCACGCGCGAGCCCGCCGCTTCCCTCCCGTTTTTCCGCTCCTCTGCCGGCCCGGCGCGCGCTGGCGCACGCGGACAACTTCCCGTCGCTTCCGCACCGCATCCCCGCGCACCAATCGCGCGATGCTGCGGCTTGTCATCGATCCGTCACGAAAACGTCAAGAAAGGGAGCGACGCCATGCCCAAGCTGTCCCGCCGTCTTCTGAGCGCGTTCGCCGCGTCGCTGTGCATGACGTTCGCCCATGCGGCGGATCTGTCGCACTGGCCGGCCGACAGCGCGAAGGCGCTGAACGCGATGATCGCCGCGCACGCGAACCGCGGCGACTACGCGGTGTTCGACGCCGACAACACGACCTACCGCTACGACCTCGAGGAATCGCTGCTGCCGTACCTCGAAAATCGCGGCGTGCTGACGCGCGACGCGCTCGACCCGTCGCTGAAGCTGATCCCGTTCAAGGATTCCGCCGACTACAAGGAGTCGCTGACGAGCTACTACTACCGGCTGTGCGAGATCGACGATCTGGTCTGCTATCCGTGGATCGCGCAGGCGTTCGCCGGCCAGTCGCTCGCCGACCTGAAGCGCCACGTCG
Organism: Burkholderia sp. IO2; assembly: GCF_029522185.1. Taxonomy (NCBI): domain Bacteria; kingdom Pseudomonadati; phylum Pseudomonadota; class Betaproteobacteria; order Burkholderiales; family Burkholderiaceae; genus Burkholderia; species Burkholderia sp. IO2. Next base: position 86,070 of record NZ_JAKWFH010000022.1, read on the forward strand.
ACGCGATGCTCGCCGACGGCAAGCCGATCCCGATCCGCTATTGGCAGGGTGACAAGGTGGTCGACGGCACGGTCAATCCGCCGCGCTTCTTCCGCGGGATGCAGGAGCTGTACAACGCGCTGCGCGAGAACGGCATCGAGGTCTACGTGATGACAGCCGCGCACGAGGAGCTCGCGCGGCTCGTGCTGGCCGACCCGAAGTACGGCTACAACGTGAAGCCGCAGAACGTGATCGGCGTGACGACGCTGCTGCGCAATCCGGCGACCGGCGCGCTGACGACGTCGCGGCTGCAGATCAAGGCCGGCAAGTACGACGAGGCCGCGAACCGCGCGCTGGTGATCACGCCGTTCCTGATGAACCCGATGACGTGGTACGAAGGCAAGCTCGGTTCGATCGTCGGCTGGATCGACCAGTGGAAGAAGCCGGTGCTCGTCGCGGGCGACACGCCGACGTCCGACGGCTACATGCTGCTGAACGCGACCGACGTCGCGCGCGGCGGCGTGCGCGTGTGGGTCAACAAGAAGGACAAGCAGATGGCGCAGATCCGCGCGTGGTCGGACGAATCGGCCGCGAAGCAGAAGTCGCTCGGCCTGCCGGTGACGGCGGACAAGAACTGGATCGTCGTGAAGCCCGACGCGATTCAATAACCGAACAGGGGCGCGGCACGCGCCCGGGCCGGTCAGCCTTCGCGCTCGTCGAGCAGCTTCAGCAGCCCGCGCAGTGCATGCGCGGCTGCCTGCGTGCGGATCTGTTCGCGATCGCCCTTGAACACAAGCGTCTCGACATCGGTATGCAGCCGGTTGCTCCAGCCGAACGACACGGTGCCGACCGGCTTCTTCTCGCTGCCGCCGGCCGGGCCCGCGATGCCGGTGACGGACAGCGCGACCTGCGCGCGGCTGTTGCGCAGCGCGCCTTCGGCCATCGCGCGCGCGACGGGCTCGCTGACCGCGCCGTGCTTGTCGATCAGGTCGGCGGGCACGCCGATCATCTCGATCTTGGCCTGGTTCGAGTACGTGACGAAGCCGCGCTCGAACCACTGGCTGCTGCCGGAAATGTCGGTGATCGCCGTGGCGATCATCCCGCCGGTGCAGGATTCGGCGGTGGCGAGCGTGAGGTGCTCGTCACGCAGCTTGTTGCCTGCGCGGATCGCAAGCTGATGGACGACGGAATCGGTTGGCATGCGCGTCGGGAAACGGGAGTCGGGAAATCGGTCAGCCGCCGACGGAGCGCCACAGAGCGATCACGAGCAGCGTCATGAACGCGGCGACCAGGTCGTCGACCATGATGCCGAGCCCGCCTTTCAGGCGGCGGTCGAAGTAGCGGATCGGCGGCGGCTTGAGCATGTCGAAGAAGCGGAACGCGACGAACGCCCACAGCTGACCGACGAAGGTCGCGGGCGTGACGAACAGCATCACGAGCCAGATCGCGACGATCTCGTCCCAGACGACGGCGCCCGGATCGGACACGCCGGCCTTTCTCGCGGTGAAACCGGTGACCCACGCGCCGGCCACGAAGCCGACGGCGATCAGCGCCCACCATTCGGGCACCGTCAGGTAGCGGTTGAGCACGACGAACGTGAGCCAGCCGAACAGCGAGCCGAACGTGCCGGGCATGATCGGCGCGAGGCCGCTGCCGAAGCCGAGCGACACGAGATGCGCAGGGTGCGACAGCATGAAGCGGGCCGTCACGCGGGTCGGCGCGGGTGGCGCGGCGCCGGGCTCGGCCGCGGCGGGCGCGGGCGTCGGATCAGTCTGCATGGAAGTGGTCGAAGCCGTGCAACGTGAGAGCGAGGGGCGCGCCGGCGGCGTCGCGCCACGCGATGGCGGGGTGCGCCGACGGCGCGGACAACGCGCGTATTGTACCGATTCGCGTGACCGGCACGCCGACCGCGGCGCCCGCCGCTTCGACCGCCGCGCGGGCTGCCACCGGCGCGGTGAAGCACAGTTCGTAGTCGTCGCCGCCCGCCAGCGTGCAGCGGCGCTGCACGTCGGCCGGCAGCGTCGCGAGCGCGGCCGAGCGCGGCACCGCGTCGGCGTCGATCTCGGCGCGTACGTTCGAGCGCGTCAGGATGTGCTGGAGATCGCCGGCCAAGCCGTCCGACAGGTCGAGCGCCGCGTGCGCGACGCCCGCGAGCGCGAGGCCGAGCGCGACGCGCGGTTCGGGCCGCTCGAGCGCGTGCCGGAACGCGGCGACTTCGTCCGCGCCGGCCGTCCACTCGCCGCGGGCGACGCCGAGGCCCGCGCGCGCGTCGCCGAGCGCGCCGGATACCCACACGTCGTCGCCGTCGCGCGCGGCATCGCGCCGCAGCGCCGCGTCCGGCGCGACTTCGCCGAACACGGTCACGCACAGGTTCAGTGGCCCGCTCGTCGTGTCGCCGCCGATCAGCTCGCAGCCGTATCGCTCGGCCAGCGCGAACAGCCCGTTGCTGAAGGCCTCGAGCCACGCCGCATCGGCGCGCGGCAGCGCGCATGCGAGCGTGAACGCGCGCGGCTCAGCGCCCATCGCGGCGAGATCCGACAGGTTGACCGCGAGCGTCTTGTGACCGAGCGCGTCGGGCGCGACGTCGGGGAAGAAATGTCGGCCTTCCACCAGCATGTCCGTCGAAACGGCCAGCAATTTCCCGGATCGGGGCGCAATCAGTGCGCAATCGTCGCCGATGCCGAGCGTCGACGCGCGCGCGCCCTGCGCGGCGCGGCGCGTGAAGAAGCGTTCGATCAGCGAAAACTCGGAGAGGGCGGCTGGCACGGCGGGCGATCCGAAACGGTGAAAGGAACGGCATTGTACGAGGCGAGTGGCGGCGCTCCTGCACTATCCAGTACATTTTTGTCGCGGCTGTTGCACCCGAATCGCCGGTCTGGCGGCCGATGATTGGCGCTACAATGCCGTCGAACAGTTATTCTAATCCGCCCGTCACGAGACACATGTCCACCCAAGCCTCCTCCAAAGCCAAGCTGCGCGAAGCCGCGCTCGACTATCACGAATTTCCGACCCCCGGCAAAATCGCGATCGCCCCGACCAAGCAGATGATCAACCAGCGCGACCTCGCGCTCGCGTATTCGCCGGGCGTGGCGTACGCGTGCGAGGAGATCGTCGAGAATCCGCTCAACGCGGCGCGTTTCACCGCGCGCAGCAACCTGGTCGGCGTCGTGACGAACGGCACGGCGGTGCTCGGTCTCGGCAACATCGGCCCGCTCGCGTCGAAGCCGGTGATGGAAGGCAAGGCCGTGCTGTTCAAGAAGTTCGCGGGCATCGACGTGTTCGACATCGAGCTGAACGAGTCGGACCCGCACAAGCTCGTCGACGTGATCGCCGCGCTGGAGCCGACCTTCGGCGGGATCAACCTCGAAGACATCAAGGCGCCGGACTGCTTCATCGTCGAGCGCGAAGCGCGCAAGCGGATGAAGATCCCGGTGTTCCACGACGACCAGCACGGCACCGCGATCGTCGTGGCCGCGGCCGTCACGAACGGCCTGAAGGTCGTCGGCAAGGACATCAAGAAGGTCAAGCTGGTGGCGTCCGGTGCGGGCGCTGCCGCGCTCGCGTGTCTCGACCTGCTGGTCGACATCGGGCTGCCGCTCGAGAACATCACGGTGACCGACCTGGCCGGCGTGGTCTACAAGGGTCGCGCCGAGCTGATGGATCCGGACAAGGAGCGTTTCGCGCGCGAGACCGACGCGCGCACGCTGGCCGAGGTGATCGACGGCGCGGACATCTTCCTCGGGCTGTCGGCCGCCGGCGTGCTGAAGCAGGAGATGGTGAAGGGCATGGCCGAGCGCCCGCTGATCCTCGCGCTCGCGAACCCGACGCCGGAAATCCTGCCGGAGCTCGCGCTCGAAGTGCGCCCGGACGCCGTGCTGGCCACCGGCCGCACCGATTACCCGAACCAGGTCAACAACGTCCTGTGCTTCCCGTTCATCTTCCGCGGCGCGCTCGACGTCGGCGCGACGACGATCACGCGTGAAATGGAGATCGCGGCCGTCAACGCGATCGCCGAGCTCGCGCAGCACGAGCAGAGCGACATCGTCGCGACCGCATACGGTATCCAGGATCTGTCGTTCGGGCCCGAATACCTGATTCCGAAGCCGTTCGATCCGCGCCTGATCGTGAAGATCGCGCCGGCCGTCGCGCAGGCCGCGATGGACGGCGGCGTCGCGACCCGCCCGATCGAGGACATGGAGGCGTACCGCGTCCATCTGCAGCAGTTCGTGTATCACAGCGGCACGACGATGAAGCCGATCTTCCAGATCGCGCGCGCCGCGCCGGAAGAGAAGAAGCGCGTGGTGTTCGCGGAAGGCGAAGAAGAGCGCGTGTTGCGTGCCGTTCAGATCATCGTCGACGAAAAGCTCGCGAAGCCGATCCTAATCGGCCGCCCGTCGGTGATCGAGCACCGTATCCAGCGCTACGGCCTGCGCCTCACGCCCGGCACCGATTTCACGGTCGTCAACACCGAGCACGACGAGCGTTACCGCGACTTCTGGCAGACGTACCACAAGATGATGGCGCGCAAGGGTATCAGCGAGCAGCTCGCGCGCGTCGAAATGCGTCGCCGCACGACGCTGATCGGCTCGATGCTGGTGAAGAAGGGCGAAGCGGACGGGATGATCTGCGGCACGATCAGCACCACGCACCGCCACCTGCACTTCATCGACCAGGTGATCGGCAAACGTCCGGGCTGCAGCGTGTACGCGGCGATGAACGGCCTCGTGCTGCCGGGCCGCCAGATTTTCCTCGTGGATACGCACGTGAACGTCGATCCGACCCCGGAAGAACTGGCCGAGATCACGATCATGGCCGCGGAAGAAGTGCGCCGGTTCGGCATCGAGCCGAAGGTCGCGCTGTTGTCGCACTCGAATTTCGGCACGAGCAATGCACCGTCGGCGAAGAAGATGCGCGATACGCTCGCGATCCTGCAGGAAACCGCACCGGAACTGAAGGTCGACGGCGAAATGCACGGCGACGTCGCGCTCGACGCGGCGCTGCGCAAGGAGATCCTGCCGGAATCGACGCTGGAAGGCGACGCGAACCTGCTGATCCTGCCGAACATCGACGCCGCCAACATCGCGTACAACCTGCTGAAGACGGCCGCCGGCAACAACATCGCGATCGGGCCGATCCTGCTGGGCGCCGCGCAGCCGGTGCACGTGCTGACCGAATCGGCGACCGTTCGTCGCATCGTCAACATGGCGGCGCTGCTGGTCGCCGACGTGAACGCCGCGCGCTGAGCCAGAACGAACGCGCCACCCGGTCGAACCGGCGTGGCGCGTCCGGGAAAATTGTAAACAAAAGCAAAAAGAGGCGTGCCCGCAACGGGCACGCCGCCGGGCAGGGCGCACACGCGCTTCCCGCAAAGCAACGGCAGCATCTCTCCACTCCAGGCAGCGAGCGAGGCAAGGAGTAGTTCTTGCCCACCGAGAGGTGCCGCACGCATTCTATCTTATATAAGATAAATGTAGTGCGATTTCGGTAAAAAATGCGGAATTCGCGGCATCGCGAGGCTTTCGATTCCCAAACGGACATTGATTCGCGCGGCCAATAACGCTACGCTAACGCCTTTGTTGGTCGTCAACTACTTGATTTAACAGCGGGAACCCTGGTTCATGGCACGCAAGTGGCTCCGCAACGGCGCGCTCGCGTCCGTCTTCGCGATGTTCGCGATGGGTATCGTCGGCACGCCGACGGGCAGTCTGGTTTCCGCCGCTTACGCACGGGAGGCCGTTCCGGCCGACGTGGCTGCCAGCGGGCTCGATACGATCCCGACTGCCAGTCTTCCGCGCGAGGCCGTGACCACGCTAAGCCTGATCGCCGCCGGCGGCCCCTATCCGTACGAGAAAGACGGCGTCGTATTCGGCAATCGCGAGCGGATCCTGCCGAAGGCGAAGCGCGGCTACTACCATGAGTACACGGTGCCGACGCCGCGTGCGCGCAATCGCGGCGCGCGCCGGATCGTCTGTGGCGGTCCGTTGCGCCGGATCGACAACTGTTATTACACGGGCGACCACTACAACAGTTTTAAACGTATTGTTGAATGACTTCGGGACGAATGGCATGAGCGACTCCATCTACGCGCACGATACGGCGGCGGCGGAACTGTTCGCGGCCGGCGACGGCAATCTGTTTCAGCGTGTGATTCAGCTGCACGCGGCGGCGCAGGCCGGCGGCACGCCGGAGCAACAGGAAGCCGAGCCCGGGCTTTCATCGAACGAGGAGCCTATGAGCCTTTTCACGACCGTGCGACCCAATCTCGTGCAGTCGATCCGCGCGTTCCGCGTGCAGGATCTCGCCGACGAAGCCGGTCGGCTCGGCCAGCATTTCCTGTATGCGTATTGCGGCGCCGCGCAGTCGAAGCAGGAAGTGATGGAAACGATCGCGACCTCGTTCCTGTTTCCGAAGCATTTCGGGAAGAACTACGACGCGCTGTACGACTGCCTGACCGACCTCGTTGCGAAGGCCGGCGCGCAGCCCGGTTTCGTGATCGTCCTCGAAGGGCTGCCGATCGCGCAGAAATTCGACAAGGAAGGGCGCGAAACGCTGCTCGACGTGTTTCGCGAGGCGGCCGAATTCTGGGCCGAGCGCAAGGTCGCGTTCCGCGTGTTCTACTCGTTCGCGTAAGCGCATCGGTCCGCGTGGCCGATTCGCCGAACGACCCGTCAAAAGCCCGCTTCGAGCGGGCTTTTTTGCGTCTGCGATTCGCGTCCGGCTGCAGGGCGTGGCGCGCGAAGCACGGTGTGGGGCGAGCCGTTGAACGCGGCGCGCCGACGCGCTTTTACCACCCGCCCCAGCGCGCCGCCAACGCCGCCAGCACGGCCGCCCCGGCCGTCTCGGTACGCAGCACGCGCGGCCCGAGCGACAGCGCGGTGAACCCGCGTGCGCGGGCTGCATTTTCCTCCTCGGGCGACAGCCCGCCTTCGGGCCCGATCAGCAGCGTGACGGCGGCCGCGGGCGGCGCGTCGGGCAGCGACGCGAACGGGATGCTCGCGCGCGGCGACAGCAGCAGCCGCAGTTCGCCGTCGGCCGGAGCGGCAGGCAGCGCGTCGAGCCATGCATTGAAGCCGATGACCGGCGCGACGTCGGGCACGCGGTTGCGGCCGCATTGCTCGCACGACGCGCGCACGACGCCGCGCCAGTGCGCGACGCGCTTGTCCGCGCGTTCGCCGGACAGCTTCACGACGCCACGCGCGGTCGACAGCGGCACGACCGCTGCGACGCCGAGCTCGACGGCCTTCTCGATCACCCAGTCCATCTTGTCGCCGCCGGCGATTCCCTGCGCGAGCGTCACGCGATAGGGCGGCTCGGCCTCGGCGGGCTCGAACGAATCGACCTGCACGAGCGCGCTGCGCTTGTCGACCTCGACGAGCCGCGCGCGGTACTGGCCGCCCGTGCCGTCGAACAGCGCGAGCACGTCGCCGGGCTGCAGGCGCAGCACCTGCACGTGGCGCGCGACGTCGGCCGGCAACGCGAGCGTGGCGTCGGCGCGCAGCGCGGCGTCGACGAAAAAGCGCGGCACGGCCGCGGTGGTGGTGGCTTCGGTCATGCGTGTGGCGGTTTCAGTCATGCGTCGAGACGGCACCCGAGCGCCCAGCGGTAGCCGTCGAGATCCTCGATCTGCGCGAACCGGTCGCCCCAGAACTGATCCTGCGGCGCGCTCAGCGATTTCGCGCCCGCGTCGAGCGCGCGCTGCCAGGTGGCGTCGACGTCGTCGACATACAGATAGAACGATTGCGGCGCGGTGGCGTTCGCGTGCTTCGGCGTGAGCGCGGGCGAGCCGAACGCGCCTTCGGGCGCGAACATCACGATCAGCTGGCCGCGATAGGCCATCTCGACGTGCATGATCGCGCCGTCCTCGTCGTGCACGTCGCGCACCGTGAAGCCGAATGCGGCCTGGAAGAACTCGATGGCCGCGCGCGCGTTGCGCACGGCCAGGTAGGGCGTCAACCAAGGCACGTTGGCCGGACGTGGATCGGTCATGAAAATCTCCTGTTGCACAGTGTCGGCGCTTCTCGCGCCTGCGCCGGTCTCATGCTGGAACAACGGAACGTTGCGGCCGTCCGGATGTTCAGCGGCGAACGCCCAGTGTATCGCGCAGCGCGCGCGGCAGGGCAAAGAGGGACGCATGCAGCCGCGCATCGTAGTAGCGCAGGCCGTGGACGCGGCGGGCCGCGAGCCGTTCGTCGACGTCGTGCGCGAACAGCGCGGCCGCATCGAGCGTGTCGCTCGCGATCGCCATCAGCCACTGCGAGCCGTACAGCGGCACGTGCGCGGACAGCGGATCGACGACCGCGAAGCTCGCGCGCAGGTCGTCGAGCAGCGCCGCGATGCGCGCGGCGTGGAACACCGGCGAGCCGAGATGCATCGAGATCGCGCCGCAGCGCGTGAGGATCCGCTTGAGCCGCGCGTAGAACGCGCGCGTATAGAGGCCGGCTGCCGGCGAATCGGGCGGCGTGAGGTCGAACACGACGAGATCGAAATGTTCGATCGTCGCCTCGACGAAATGCGCGGCGTCGCCGATCACGACCTCGACGCGCGGGTCGTCGAGCGCACCCTGGTGCACGTCGTCGAGATAGCGGCGCGCCATCCCGACCACCTCGTCGTCGAGTTCGGCGATCACGATCCGTTCGATGCACGCGTGCTTGAGCAACTGACGCGCCGCGCCGCCGTCGCCGCCGCCGAGCACGAGCGCCTTCTTCGGCGACGGATGCGCGAGCGCGGCCGGGTGCGTCATGCACTCGTGATACACGTACTCGTCGCCGACCGACGTCATCGGCCGGCCGTCCAGCGTGAACAGCCGGCCGAGCTGCGGGGTTTCCCAGACTTCGATCTGCTGGTGCGGGGACGCGACGTGCGCGAGCCGCCGCGCATTCGGGAAGCCGTAGGTGGCGTCGGGCGTAGGGTGAAAGAGAAGGGTGGTGCTCACGGGCGGGCCGCTGGGGCGGGCAGTTTCCGACGCCTGAATTATAGGAGGCGGGCGGTTTGGTGGAAAACCGTGCCGGAACACGATGCGCCGACAAGGGAAATGTCAGCCCATCTGTTAAAATGACGAGCTTTGCAGCCCCGTCCGTTGGCTCCGTCCGCTTCGCGTCCGTCAGGCGCCGCACCGCGCGCCGGGAACGATTGACGCTCGAGCTTCCGGATGCCGCCGTGCCCCCGTTTCCTCGACTCGTTCTCCGGACTCGACATGACGACTTCGTCTCCCGCCTCCACCACCCTGATGGCCAACGCGATCCGTGCGCTCGCGATGGACGCCGTCCAGCAAGCGAACTCCGGCCACCCCGGCATGCCGATGGGCATGGCCGAAATCGGCGTCGCGCTGTGGTCGCGCCATCTGAAGCACAACCCGACGAACCCGCACTGGGCCGACCGCGACCGTTTCGTGCTGTCGAACGGCCATGGCTCGATGCTGCTGTACTCGCTGCTGCACCTGACCGGCTACGACCTGCCGATCGAGGAGCTGAAGAATTTCCGCCAGCTGCACTCGAAGACGCCGGGCCACCCCGAATACGGGATCACGCCGGGCGTCGAGACGACCACCGGCCCGCTCGGCCAGGGCCTCGCGAACGCGGTCGGCATGGCGCTCGGCGAAGCGCTGATGGCCGACGAGTTCAACCGTGACGGCGCGAAGATCGTCGATCACCACACGTACGTGTTCCTCGGCGACGGCTGCCTGATGGAAGGCATCTCGCACGAGGCCTGCTCGCTCGCGGGTACGCTGAAGCTGAACAAGCTGATCGCGCTGTACGACGACAACGGCATCTCGATCGACGGCGACGTCGTCAACTGGTTCCACGACGACACGCCGAAGCGCTTCGAAGCGTACGGCTGGAACGTGATCCCGAACGTGAACGGCCACGACGTCGACGCGGTCGACGCGGCCATCGCGAAGGCGAAGCTGTCGGACAAGCCGACGCTGATCTGCTGCAAGACGGTGATCGGCAAGGGCGCGGCCACGAAGGCCGGCGGCCACGACGTGCACGGCGCGGCGCTCGGCGCGGAAGAAATCGCGAAGACGCGCGAAGCGCTCGGCTGGAAGTGGGAGCCGTTCGTGATTCCGCAGGAAGTCTACGCGGCCTGGGATGCGAAGGAAGCCGGCAAGCGCGCCGAGTCCGAATGGGACGCGACGTTCGCCGCGTATCGCGCGAAGTTCCCGGCGGAAGCCGCCGAATTCGAGCGCCGGATGGCCAACAGGCTGCCGGCCGACTGGGCCGAGAAGGCTGCGGCGATCATCGCCGGCGCGAACGAGCGCGCCGAGACGGTCGCGACCCGCAAGGCGTCGCAGCAGGCGATCGAAGGGCTGGCCGCCGCGCTGCCCGAACTGCTCGGCGGCTCGGCCGACCTGACCGGCTCGAACCTGACCAACTGGAAGGCGTCGAAGGCGGTGCGCGCGAATCCGGAAGGCGCGGGCGTGCTGCTCGGCAACCACATCAACTACGGCGTGCGCGAATTCGGCATGAGCGCCGCGATCAACGGCCTCGCGCTGCATGGCGGCCACAAGCCGTTCGGCGGCACGTTCCTGACGTTCTCCGACTACAGCCGCAACGCGCTGCGCGTGGCCGCGCTGATGAAGGTGCCGTCGATCTTCGTGTTCACGCACGATTCGATCGGCCTCGGCGAAGACGGCCCGACGCACCAGTCGATCGAGCACGTGTCGAGCCTGCGCCTGATTCCGAACCACGACGTCTGGCGTCCGGCCGACACGGTCGAGACGGCCGTCGCCTGGACTCACGCGGTCGCCGCGGATCGTCCGTCGAGTCTGATCTTCAGCCGCCAGAACCTCGCGTTCAACCCGCGTACCGATGCGCAGATCGCCAACATCGAGAAGGGCGGCTACGTGCTGAAGGACTGGGACGAAGAAATCGTCGCGCGCAAGATCATCCTGATCGCGACGGGCTCGGAAGTCGAACTCGCGATGAAGGCCGTCGAGCCGCTCGCGCAGCAGGGCATCGCGGCCCGCGTCGTGTCGATGCCATCGACCAACGTGTTCGACCGCCAGGACGCCGAGTACCGCGAACGCGTGCTGCCGCACGGCGTGCGCCGCGTCGCGATCGAAGCGGGCGTGACGAGCTTCTGGCACAAGTACGTCGGCCTCGAAGGCGGCGTCGTCGGGATCGACACGTTCGGCGAATCGGCGCCGGCCGGCGTGCTGTTCAAGTACTTCGGCTTCACCGTCGAGCACGTCGTCGAGACCGCCAAGGCCGTGCTGGCCTAAAAGCATACGCGACGCGCGCCACCCCTCGCGCGCGTTGCACCGTGAAGCTGCACGAAACGAATTTTTTCAGCCATCAGGAGATAGACCATGACGATTCGCGTCGCAATCAACGGCTACGGCCGTATCGGCCGCAACACGCTGCGCGCGTTCTATGAAAACGGCAAGAAGCACGATCTCGAGATCGTCGCGATCAACGACCTGGGCGATGCGAAGACCAACGCGCACCTGACCCAGTACGACACCGCGCACGGCAAGTTCCCGGGCGAAGTGTCGGTCGACGGCGACTACCTCGTCGTGAACGGCGACAAGATCCGCGTGCTCGCGAACCGCAACCCGGCCGAACTGCCGTGGGGCGAGCTGGGCGTCGACGTCGTGATGGAATGCACGGGCTTCTTCACGACGAAGGAAAAGGCGAGCGCGCACCTGAAGGGCGGCGCGAAGAAGGTGATCATCTCGGCGCCGGGCGGCAAGGACGTCGACGCGACGATCGTCTACGGCGTGAACCACGACGTGCTGAAGGCCGAGCACACGGTCATCTCGAACGCATCGTGCACGACGAACTGCCTCGCGCCGCTCGTCAAGCCGCTGAACGACAAGATCGGCCTCGAAACCGGCCTGATGACGACGATCCACGCGTACACGAACGACCAGGTGCTGACGGACGTCTATCACGAAGACCTGCGCCGCGCGCGTTCGGCCACGCACAGCCAGATCCCGACGAAAACGGGCGCGGCATCGGCCGTCGGCCTCGTGCTGCCGGAACTGAACGGCAAGCTCGACGGTTACGCGATCCGCGTCCCGACGATCAACGTGTCGATCGTCGACCTGTCGTTCATCGCGAAGCGCGACACGACGGTCGAGGAAGTCAACGCGATCATGAAGGAAGCATCGGAAGGCGCGCTGAAGGGCATCCTCGGCTACAACGACGCACCGCTGGTGTCGATCGACTTCAACCACAACCCGGCTTCGTCGACGTTCGACGCGACGCTGACCAAGGTGTCGGGCCGCCTCGTGAAGGTGTCGAGCTGGTACGACAACGAGTGGGGTTTCTCGAACCGCATGCTGGATACGGCTGTCGCGTTCGCGAACGCGAAGTAATCCCGCACGTCGCGCGGCCGCCGCAACGCGGCCGGCGTGGCGAACGAGCCCGGCCCGGGGTTTCCCGGCCGGGTTTTTTATTGCCCGGCGTTCGCCGTCACGTGCTCGATCGCATCGACGAACGCGCGCTTCAGCGGGCTGTCGAGATCGGCCCACGCGAGCCCGATGCCGCTGCGGTGGCCGGCCAGGTCGAGCGGCCGCGCGAGCACGTTCGGCGGCAGCGCGCTGGCCGCTTCCGCCGGAATCAGCCCGATCCCCATTCCCGCCGCGACGAGCGCGAGCATCGTCGTGAATTCGCCGAACTCCTGCGCAATGTCGAGCGTCGTGCCCGCGCGGCTCAGCGCGAGCAGCATGTCGTCGTGAAAGCCGGGCGCGTAGCGGCGCGCGAGCACGAATGCGGGGTGGCCGCGCAACGCGGCCGGCGCGATCGTATCGTGCGCGGCGAGCGGATGGTCGAGTGGCAGCGCGACGACGAACCCTTCCTCGAGCACCACGCGCGTGTCGATGCCCGCATACGCGGCCGGCAGCCGGATCATCCCGAAGTCGATCCGGCGGTCGCGCAGCGCGGCGACCTGGTCGGGCGTCGGCATGTCCTTCAGTTCGAGCGCGATCAGCGGGTAGCGCTCGCGCATCGTGCGCAGCACGGCCGGCAGCAGCGCCGGCAACACCGACGACACGAACGCGATCCGCAGCGTGCCGATTTCGCCGCGGCTCGACAGCCGCGCGATCTGTTCCGCGCGCGCGGCCTGCTGCAGCGTCGCCCGCGCTTCCGGCAGGAACACGCGCCCGATGTCGCTCAACTCGACCTTGTGCCGGTCGCGCTCGAACAGGCGCGCGCCGAGTTCAGCCTCGAGCGCCTTGATTTGCATGCTCAGCGCGGGCTGCACGATGAACAGGCGCTGCGCGGCGCGCCCGAAATGCAGCTCTTCCGCGAGCGTGACGAAGGCGCGCAATTGCTTGAGTTCCATGGGTGGCGGGGACGACGCGACGGTAATCAGTTTTCATGATAACCGGATCAAAAAAGACCATTGGCGCGGGCCGGGCCGGCGGCCGAAGATATCGTGAACACGAGACTGGGCGCGACGGGCGGCCGGCTCGACTGGCACGAGGAGACATCCATGACCCATGCGCTCGACCGGTTCCGCCTCGACGGCCGCCGCGCGCTGATTACCGGTTCCGGCCGCGGGATCGGACTGACGCTCGCCCGCGGGCTCGCGGAAGCCGGCGCGGCGATCGTCATCAACGATCGCAATGAAGAGAAGGCCGCGACGCTCGCGCGCCGGTTTCGCGACGAAGGCTTCGCGGCCGACCATGCGGTGTTCGACGTGGCCGAGCACGCGCAGGTCCGTGCGGCGATCGACGAGTTCGAGGCGCGCGTCGGCGCGATCGACATCCTCGTGAACAATGCGGGCATCCAGCGCCGCGCGCCGCTCGACGCTTTCGACCCGGACGACTGGCATGCGCTGATGCGCGTGAATCTCGACGGCGTGTTCAACGTCGCGCAGGCCGTCGCGCGGCACATGATTGCGCGTGGCCACGGCAAGATCATCAACATCTGCTCGGTGCAGAGCGAACTCGCGCGGCCCACGATCGCACCGTATGCGGCGACCAAGGGCGCGGTGCGGATGCTGACCAAAGGGATGTGCGCCGACTGGGCGCGCCACGGCATCCAGGCGAACGGCCTCGCACCCGGCTATTTCGAAACCGAACTGAATCGCGCGCTGGTCGACGACGCGGCGTTTTCTGACTGGCTGTGCAAGCGTACGCCCGCCGGCCGCTGGGGGCAGGTCGACGAGCTGTGCGGCGCGGCGATCTTCCTCGCGTCGGCCGCGTCCGATTTCGTGAACGGCCAGACGCTGTTCGTCGACGGCGGGCTGACCAGTGCCGTCTAACCAGGAGCGCGTCATGCGGTTGCGTTGCATGTGTGTGGTGATCCACGGGCCGAACGACCTGCGGGTCGAGGAGCAGGACGCGGGCGAGATCGGCCCGGGCCAGGTGCGTGTCGACGTCGCGATGGGCGGCATCTGCGGCTCGGACCTGCATTACTTCCGGCATGGCGGCTTCGGCGCGATCCGGTTGCAGCAGCCGATGGTGCTCGGCCACGAGGTCGCGGGCACGGTCGCGGCAGTGGCGCCGGACGTGACGTCGGTGAAGGTCGGCGATCGCGTCGCGGTCAATCCGAGCCGGCCGTGCGGTGTGTGCCGCTACTGTCTCGAAGGGCTGCCGAACCAGTGTCTCGACATGCGTTTCTACGGCAGCGCGATGCGGATGCCGCACGTGCAGGGCGCGTTCCGCAACGCGCTCGTGTGCGACGCGGTGCAGTGCGTGAAGGTCGCCGATCACGTGCCGCTGTCGCTCGCGGCGCTCGCCGAGCCGTTCGCGGTCGGGCTGCATGCGGTGTCGCGGGCAGGCCCGCTGATCGGCAAGCGCGTGCTCGTATCGGGGTGCGGGCCGATCGGCGTGCTGGCGGTCGCGGCGGCGCGCGTGCACGGCGCGGCGGAGATCGTCGCGACCGACGTCGTCGACGCGCCGCTGGAAATCGCGAGCGCGCTTGGCGCGGACCGCACGATCAATGCGGCGGCCGATGCCGGCTGGGTCGAACGCTACAGCGCCGGCAAGGGCACGTTCGACGTGATGATCGAGTGTTCGGGCAATGCGCGCGCGCTGCGCGACGGGTTGGACGTGATGCGCCCGCGCGGCATCGTCGTGCAGCTCGGGCTCGGCGGCGACGTGAGCCTGCCGCAGAACGTCGTGGTCGCGAAGGAGCTGTCGATCTGCGGCTCGTTCCGCTTCCACGCGGAATTCGCGCTGGCGGTGCAGTTGATCAACGCGGGGCGCGTCGACCTGCGGCCGGCCGTCACGCGCGTGTTCCCGATGCGCGACGCGAACCTCGCATTCGAACTGGCAGGCGACCGCCAGCGTGCGATGAAGGTGCTGATCGATTTCGCGAACGAGGCCGCGTGACGGTGCGGCGCTGGCGCGTCGAGACGGCAGCGACGCCCCTGGCAAAAAGGCACGCCCGCGATGCGCGGCGCGTGCCTTTTTCGTCGTGCGGCGCAAACGAATCGCTGGATTGCCGCTCTACCGCCTCATTGCGTGACCTGCCGCGAACCGACGCGTTGCGACGCGAGCCACAGCGCGATCAGTACGCCCGATAGCGCGGCACCCGCGATGCACACGCCGCGCCAGCCGTCGAGGCCGTACGCGACGCTCGCCGCGAACGAGCCGAGCGCGCCGCCGATGAAGTAGCTCGTCAGGTAGATCGTCGTCACGCGGCTGCGCGCATGGCCGGCCAGCGCATAGATCACGCTCTGGTTCGAGATGTGCATGCCCTGCACGCCGACGTCGAGCAGCAGGATGCCGGCGATCAGCGCCGCGAGCGAATGCGCGCCGGTCGCGATCAGCGCGAACGCGCCGAGCACGGCCGCCGCGAACAGGCCGGTGGCGGCATTGCCGTGGCCGCGATCGACCAGCCGGCCGGCCGACGTCGCCGCGAGCGCACCGACTGCGCCGACGATGCCGAACAGGCCGATCTGTCCTTCGGAATAGCTGTACGGCGGCTGGCTCAGCAGGAACGTGAGACCCGTCCACAGCAGGCTGAAGCACGCGAACACGAGCGCGCCGTAGGTCGAGCGCAGCGCGATCAGCGGCTGCGCGCGCACCAGCGCGACGAGCGATTTCATCAGCACCGCATAGTCGAGCCGCGCGTCGCGCCGATCCTTCGGCAGCTTCACGGCGAGCACTGCGGTCAGCGCGAGCACCAGCACCGCGGCGATGCCGTACACCGCGCGCCAGCCGAACCCGTCGGCGATCGCGCCGGCCGCGACGCGCGCGAGCAGGATGCCGAGCAGGAGCCCGCTCATCACGGTGCCGACCGCGCGGCCGCGCGAGCGCGCATCGGCGAGCGACGCCGCGAACGGCACGAGCAGCTGCGTCGAACAGGTGACGAAGCCGACCGCGACGTTCGCGACGACGAACATCGTGAAGTTGGTGCTGAACGTGACCGCGACCAGCGCGACGACGTTCAGCATCAGCAACCGCACGATCAGCGTATGGCGATTGACCGCATCGCCGAGCGGCACGATCAGCAGCAGGCTGGCCGCATAGCCGAGCTGCGTCAGCGTGACGAGATAGCCGAGCTCGGTCGGCGCGCGCCCGAAGCTGTGCGCGATCGCGGCGAGCAGCGGCTGCGCGTAGTAGATGTTGCCGATGACGATGCCGCACGCGCACGCGAACAGCAGCGTCATGCCGCGGGTGAGGGGAGGGTGGTTGTCGTGATGCGGTTCCATGATCGCGAAAAACGGCGGCGCCGGCCGGCGGCACGGGGCCGTCGGCTGCGCGGGGTGACGGAAATCGGGGCCGGCGTCGACGGATCGGCGGTGAGCCGATGCGCGCCGGGCGGATCGCGGCCGGGCCCGGATCGGGCGGCCGGCGGATCGTCGTGCGGCGGGCGGCAGGGCAGGCCCGGGCGTGCCGCTCCGGTGCGCCGGCAGCGGCGGTGCGCGGAAGCGGATGTGCGTATGATGCGGGAATCGACCCATAGCGTCCAAGACTGGATCGTTATGGTCTCTATTGGCAAAACCAATACGTTGGCCGCGATGCTTCTCCGCCACATCCGCTATTTCCTGGCCGTCGCCGAGCAGCGCAGTTTCACGCGCGCGGCCGACGCGCTGCACGTATCGCAGCCGACGCTGTCGCAGCAGGTCCGCCAGCTCGAGGAAACGCTCGGCGTGCAGCTGTTCGACCGTTCGGGCCGCACGGTGCGGCTCACCGAATTCGGCGAGGTCTATGCGCGCCATGCGCGCGCGGCGCTGCACGAGCTCGATACCGGGCAGCGCGCGCTGCACGATGTCGCGGATCTCGGCCGCGGTTCGCTGCGGCTCGCGATGATGCCGACTTTCGCGGCCTACCTGAGTGGCTCGCTGATCGACGCGTTCCATGCCGACCATCCGAACGTCGCGCTGACGATCGACGCGATGCCGCAGGAACGCATCGAGGCGCTGCTCGCCGACGACCGGCTCGACGCCGGTTTCGCGTTCATGCCGCCGCGCGCGCCGGACATCGACGCGCTGCCGCTGTGGGACGAGCCGCTCGCGCTGGTGACGGGCCGCACGCATCGGCTCGCGCGCCATCGCCGCGCGCTCACGCCGGCCGAACTCGGCGGCGAGCCGCTGGTGCTGCTGAGCCGTGCGTTCGCGACGCGCGAGCGGATCGACCGGTATTTCGTCGAGCACGACGCGCGACCGTTGATCGCGATCGAGACGAATACGGTCAGCGCGGTGCTGGAGCTCGTGCGGCGCGGCCGGCTCGCGACGGTGCTGCCCGACGCGGTCGCGCGCGAGAGCGGCGACCTGTGCGCGCTGGAGATCGATCCGCCGCTGCCGACGCGCACGGCCGCGCTGCTCACGCGCAAGGGCGCGTACCGCAGCGTCGCGGCCCGCGCGTTCATCGAGCGCGTGCGCGCGTATCGCGATCGGTCGGAACGGTGACCGGACCGGCCGGGCGGCGGCGCGGGAGGATTACGCGCCGGGCGTCGGGAAGAAGATGCCCGCGCGCTGCGCGGCGTTCGCGATGTGCGTTTCGATCGCGGTGCCGGCGGCCGCCGCATCGCGCGCGATCAGCGCGTCGACGATCGCGCGGTGCTCGTGCCACGTCGACAGCAGCAGCTCGCGCCGGTAGAACGGCATGCGCTGGCTTTCCTTCATGATGTCCGCGCTGCTGCGCAGGATGGACTCGATCGCCGCGTTGCCGGCCAGATGGATGATCCGCATGTGGAAGTCGAAATCGAGCCGCGACGCCTCGTCGAGCGCGCTTTCGGTCAGCGCGACGTGCAGGTCGGCGAGGTTGTCCTCGAACCACGCGATGTCGGCATCGCTGACCACGTGCGCGGCCATTCGCGCGGCGAACCCTTCGAGCGCATAGCGCATCTGGTAGGTATCGGGCGGCGACGACTGCTCGGCGAATTGCCACGGATGCGCGGCCGACGCCTGCGCGCTTTCGACGTACACGCCCTTGCCCGCGCGGATGCGCAGCATCCCGAGCGCCTCGAGCGTCGACAGCGCCTCGCGCAGCGACGCGCGGCTGATCTCCAGCTCCTCGGAGAGCTGGCGCTGGGCCGGCAGCAGGCTGCCGACCGGATACACGCCTGCCTCGATCCGGTCGCGGATCGTCGCGATGGCGGCGTCGGTCACGGTATGCGGAACATTTTTCATGATGTGAACGATGGCCGGTCTGACCGGCATTGTAATCCGCACGCGGGCGGCGTACGACCGCCCTACGGGAAAGCCACGATCCGCCCCTTTCCGATGCGCCGGCAGTGCGTGCGCAGGGGCGGGAAATCCCTATTTTGTCCGTCCTTGACGCCACTATATCGGCTTCCTACTATCCACCATAACATCACTGGTCTTACCAGTATGAACAGACGAAACTGCAACCGTTGGATCGGGAGAGCGCCGTGTCGAAATTCCTCAATTCGCTGTTTGGCCGGGTAGTCGTCGCATTGATCCTGGGGGTCGCGCTAGGCGCGTTCTTCCCGCATTTCGCCGAGTCGCTGCGACCGCTCGGCGACGGCTTCCTGAAGCTCATCAAGATGGTCATCGGCCCGATCGTGTTCTGCGTCGTGGTTAGCGGGATGGCCAATGCGGGCGACCTGAAGAAGGTCGGCCGGGTCGGCCTGAAAGCCGTCGTCTACTTCGAGGTGATGACGACGCTCGCGCTCGGCATCGGGCTCGTGCTCGCGTGGCTCACGCGCCCGGGCGTCGGGATGAACATCGACCTGCGCTCGCTCGACGCGGCGTCGCTGTCGACGTACGCGAAGAACGCCGAAAGCTTGAAGGACACGGCCGGCTACCTGATGAAGATCATCCCCGAGACCGCGATCGACGCGTTCGCGAAGGGCGACATCCTGCAGATCCTCGTGTTCGCGGTGCTGTTCGGCTCCGCGCTGTCGCTGCTCGGCGACAAGGCGCAACGCGTCAATTCGCTGATCGAGGAACTGTCGCACGTGTTCTTCCGGATCATCGGCTTCATCATCAAGCTCGCGCCGCTCGGCGTGCTCGGCGCGATCGCGTTCACGACCGGCAAGTACGGCGTCGCGTCGCTCAAGCAGCTCGGCTACCTGGTCGCGGTGTTCTACCTGAGCTGCTTCGTGTTCGTCACGGTCGTGCTCGGTGCGGTGATGCGGCTCGCGGGCTTCTCGGTGTTCAAGCTGATCCGCTACCTGCGCGAGGAACTGTCGATCGTGCTCGGCACGGCGTCGTCGGACGCGGTGCTGCCGCAGGTGATGAGCAAGCTCGAATACATGGGCATCAAGGATTCGACCGTCGGCCTCGTGATCCCGACCGGCTATTCGTTCAACCTCGACGGCTTCTCGATCTACCTGACGCTCGCCGTGCTGTTCATCGCACAGGCCACCAACACGCCGCTGTCCACGCACGACCTGATCGTCGTGCTGCTCGTGTCGCTCGTCACGTCGAAGGGCGCGCACGGCATCCCCGGCTCGGCGATCGTGATCCTCGCGGCGACGCTGTCGGCGATTCCCGCGATTCCGGTGCTCGGCCTCGTGCTGATCCTGCCGGTCGACTGGTTCGTCGGCATCGCCCGCGCGCTGACCAACCTGATCGGCAACTGCGTCGCGACGGTCGTCGTCGCGGTGTGGGAGAACGACATCGACCGCGCCCGCGCGAAACGCGTGCTGAACCGCGAGCTGCGCTACGTGGCCGACGCGCCGGGCAGCGCCGCACCGGTCGCCGGCGACCAGGCCCACGCGCTCTGAACGCGACTCCCGCGCGGCGCGGCGCCCCTGGCCGCCCCGCGCGACCGAACTTCATGCGACCGGTGCGATGACGTGCCGGCGCTTCTCAACATGATGGAGACGACATGGCAGCCCCCATTCTCGATCCGAACGCGCCGGCTTTCACGCGGCGCTACATGAACCTCGCCGACCCGCGCCTCGGGGCGCAGGCGCTGTTCGCCAGCGACGAATTCTTCGCGCCGAAGGAGCGCATGCTGAATCCGGAGCCGGCCGTGTTCATTCCCGGCAAGTACGACGACCACGGCAAGTGGATGGACGGCTGGGAAACGCGCCGCAAGCGCACGACCGGCCATGATTTCTGCGTGGTGCGCCTCGCGCGGCCGGGCGTGATCTTCGGCGTCGATCTCGATACGAGCCACTTCACCGGCAACTTTCCGCCGGCCGCGTCGATCGAGGCCTGCGCGGTGGACGGCGACACGCCGCCCGACGACGCCGAGTGGCGCACCATCGTCCCCGCGACGACGCTGCAGGGCAACTCGCATCACTACGTGAGCGTCGACGATGCGCGGCCGGCCACGCACCTGCGCGTGAACCTGTATCCGGACGGCGGGCTCGCGCGGCTGCGCGTGTACGGCCAGCCGCAGCGCGACTGGCGTCACGTGCCGGCCGGCGAGCTGGTCGATCTCGCGGCGATCGAGAACGGCGGTTATCTGGTGGCCGCGAACAACCAGCACTTCGGCCCGGCCTCGCAGATGCTGATGCCGGGGCGCGGCGCGAACATGGGCGACGGCTGGGAAACGCGGCGCCGCCGCGAGCCCGGCAACGACTGGGCGATCGTCGCGCTCGCGCGGCCGGGCATCATCCGGCGCGTCGAGGTCGACACGGCGTTCTTCAAGGGCAATTTCCCCGATCGCTGCTCGCTGCAGGCCGCGCACGTCACGGGCGGCACCGACGATTCGCTCGTCACGCAGGCGATGTTCTGGGCCGAACTGCTCGGCGAGCAGAAGCTGCAGATGGATCACGTGCACACGTTCGACCAGCTCGCGGCGCTCGGCCCCGTCACGCACGTGCGGTTCAACATCTTCCCGGACGGCGGCGTGTCGCGCCTGCGTCTGTGGGGCGAGCCGGCTTGAAGGAGGGCAGCGGCATGAGCGGAACCCCGATCCTGCGCGTCGAGCGCCTGACCCGCGAAGCGTTCGCGCCGTTCGGCGACGTGATCGCGCTCGAAGGCGCGCGGCATTTCCCCATCAACGGCGGCACGACCGAGCGCTTTCACGATCTCGCGACGATCGACGTCTGCGCGGACGGCGGCCGGCCGCTCGTCAGCGTATTTCGCGCGCAGCCGCGCGCGGTGCCGGTCGCGATCACGCTGATGGAGCGTCATCCGCACGGCAGCCAGGCGTTCATCCCGCTCGCGGCGGTGTCGCGCTACGCGATCGTCGTCGCGCCGGCCGGCGAATTCCGGCCCGACGCGATGCGCGCGTTCCTGGCCGAGGGCTGGCAGGGCGTCAATTATGCGAAGGGCGTCTGGCACCATCCGCTGCTCGCGCTCGACGCGGTCAGCGATTTCGTGATCGTCGATCGCGGCGGGCCGCAGCCGAATTGCGACGAGATCCCGCTGGAACGCGCGTGGGCGCTCGAGTTCGAGCCGGCCTGCGCGGGCGCCGAAGGGCTTTCGTAAGCCTTCCGGGCGCGCGGCACCATTCCCCGAAAAAGCGGACGGCCCGGGCGGCGAGATGCCGGCCGGGCCGTCTTGCGTGCGCGGGTGGCGCGCTTCAGTGCTTGCGGTGCGGGCAGTTCTCGGTCGTGCACGAACCGTACATCGCGAGCGAGTGCTCCTGGAGCCGGAAGCCGCGTTCCTTCGCGATCGCCTGCTGGCGGCTCTCGATCTCGGCGTCGAAGAATTCCTCGACGCGGCCGCAATCGAGGCACACGAGGTGGTCGTGGTGCGAACCTTCGTTCAGCTCGAACACCGCCTTGCCGGATTCGAAGTTGCTGCGCGACAGCAGGCCGGCCTGCTCGAACTGCGTGAGCACGCGATAGACGGTGGCGAGCCCGATGTCGAGCTGCTCGTTGAGCAGGTTGCGGTAGACGTCTTCGGCCGTCAGGTGGCGCACGGGGCTCTGCTGGAAGATCTCGAGAATCTTGAGGCGCGGTAGGGTGGCCTTTAGCCCGATATTCTTGAGATCCGTCGGATTGGTCATGGCTAGGCATCCCTAGAGTACAATGCAGGGCTTCAATGTTACCGGCTTTTCGCCGTTCCAGATATACGCGCGGCCTGCACGCGGGCCAGCACGGTGAAGGAAATGATCCCAGAATCGCTTTCGCACTTTCAGAGGAGTCGCATGCGGAGTGCCATCATCGCTGCCGCCGCCGTTGTCGCGCTGGCGGGTTGTTCGTCGTACGACAGCGTGACGCAGCGCATTGCGCAGAGCATCACGCCATATCGGATCACCGTCGTGCAGGGCAACTTCGTGTCGCAGGAGAAAGCCGCACAGTTGCAGGCCGGCATGACGCGCGAGCAGGTCCGCGCGCTGCTCGGCACGCCGCTGCTGGCGGACATGTTCCACGCGGATCGCTGGGATTACCTCTTCTACTTCAAGCGCGGCTCGACGTCGATCGTCCAGCAGCGTGACCTCGTGGTCAACTTCTCCGGCGATCGCGTCGCGAGCTGGACCGGCGCCGACAACCTGCCGTCCGAACTCGACCTGCTGGCCGACATCGACGGCGACCGCGGCGGCAAGAAGGCGAAGGCTGCTGCCGCGGCGAAGAAGGCTTCCGAAGCCGCTGCCGCCGCAAGCGCCGCGCAAGCTGCCGCTGCCGCGAGCCCGGCCACGGTGCCGGCGTCCGGCGCGGTGGTCGACCAGGATGCGAACGCCCAGGCGGCGCGCGCGGCCAACCGTGCGACCAACCAGGTGTCGGGGCAGGGTTCGGGTTCGCGCCGGTTCACGCCGGCCGCGCAGGCCTCGGGCGGCGCGCCGGTGCCGGGCGGGCAGCCGCCGGGCGCCGCGCCGGCGATCCAGCCGCAGTTCCAGTTCCATCGTCCGCCGCAGCCGAACGTGTCGAACGAAGCGTCGCCGCCGGTCGGCCCGCAAGGCTCGGACAACCTGCAGAACCAGCCGCTCACCGCACCGGCGCAGTAAGCGGCCGGCGTGCGGAAACGGGGCAGCATGCGCCGCCCGCCTTTAGACCTGTCGTGTAGAAAGCCTTGACGTCCTCCTCTCCCTAAAGGGAGGGGATTCCCACACCTGGCGATGCACGTCCGCATCGGAGAATGTTTAGCGCAGCGTTGGTATCTCGATCATGCTCGACACCACAGTCACTGCAGGCCCACTCTCTTATTCGCAGTCCCGCGATACCTTTCGGCCGCGTCGTGCTGTCTTTCGATCCGCACGCCGAGCAGAACTGGGTCGAACCGCTTTCGTCGACTTCCTCAAACGTAGCTCCGTGCGCGATCGCTTTGTAGCGGAGCTTGTTTCGGAAGGACGACCAGGATGCGTCATAGACGCTCTTCGCCATCCTGGTTCTGGCAAGTTTGACGGCAGATACGTTGCCAACCGCGATGTAATCGAAACGCCGCACCAGATCGAGCGCGAGCTTGTGTTGGAAATCGGCACGGGCGTGCGTCACTTTGGCGTGCAACTTCGCGATATGCCGCCTGTGCTTTCGCGCCCGTTGCGCTTTCGCGAGTTTCTCGGCCGCGCATCGACCGAACCGATCGTTAGGCAGCTTCTCGCCGGTCGAAAGTGTGGCGAAGTCTTTCAAGCCGAGATCGATGCCGACACCGGAACGGATCGGTCGGGCCTGAACATCGGGTATCTCGATCACGATGTTGAGAAACCAGTTGCCGCGTGCATCCTGCGCAAAGTTGGTCCCGTCCTTGATCTTGCCTTCGGGAAGTGGGCGGCTGTTGAACACGCGAAAGGTGTTGCCGGCGAAACGAAACGCGTCGCCTTCGCGCTTCAGGTCTCGGCCCTTCAGCGGCACCCAGCCCAGCGATTTCCTGCCGCGATAGCGCAGGTAGGGCCGACGGTGCTGACTGCGCGACTTCGCATATTGCTCGCACGTCGCGTTGACCGTGCCGGAGTGAATACCGAGTTCCTTGCTGCTGCCGGTCGTCAGCACGTTCAGGTCGAATCCTGTAGGCCACTTCTTGCCCCACTTGAGCGCGTGCTTCTGCGTGTCGTTGCAGAAGTTCCAGACGTAGTTCACCGCACGGCTCTGCTTGTTAAGCAGTCCGTTGAGCGATTTCACCCGGTAGCGATAGACAAGGATCATGCCGGCCATTTTAACGGCGGAATGCCGCTGTCAAACAGCGGCGCTCCTTTCCTCCCCGTCCTGAAGGACGGGGTTTCTCGGAGCAACTGATGAAGATTGCGATTGCCGGCGCATCGGGCCGAATGGGCCGGATGCTGATCGAAGCCGTTCTCAACGATGCCGACGCGCAGCTCGTCGGCGCGCTCGACCGCGCCGGTTCGCCGTTCCTCGGGCAGGACGCCGGCGCGTTCCTCGGCAAGGACACCGGCGTCAAGCTGACCGACGACCTCGACGCCGTGTTCGCGCAGGCCGAGTACCTGATCGATTTCACGCGTCCGGAAGGCACGATGGCCCATATCGAGGCCGCGCTGCGCCACGACGTGAAGCTCGTGATCGGCACGACCGGCTTCGCCGCCGAGCAGAAGGCCGAGCTGCAAGCCGCGGCGGGCAAGATCGGCATCGTGTTCGCGGCGAACATGAGCGTCGGCGTGAACGTCACGCTGAAGTTGCTCGAATTCGCGGCGAAGCATTTCTCGCACGGCTACGACATCGAGATCATCGAAGCGCATCACCGCCACAAGGTCGACGCGCCGTCGGGCACCGCGCTGATGATGGGCGAAGCCGTCGCCGGCGCGCTCGGCCGCTCGCTCGACGACTGCGCGGTGTACGGCCGCCACGGCGTGACGGGCGAGCGCGATCCGTCGTCGATCGGCTTTGCCGCGGTGCGCGGCGGCGACATCGTCGGCGACCACACCGTGCTGTTCGCCGGGATCGGCGAGCGCATCGAGATCACGCACAAGTCGTCGAGCCGCGTGTCGTACGCGCAGGGCGCGTTGCGTGCGGTCCGCTTCCTGTCGGCGCGCGGCGCCGGCCTGTTCGACATGCAGGACGTGCTCGGCCTGCGCTGACACCGCGAGGAAACTCCGATGGCGATTCCCACCGGCGTTGTCCACTACCTCGAAAGCGGCGATGCGATCACGCACGTCGTCTCCTATGTGCTGCTGGCGATGTCCGTCGCCAGCTGGTGCTTCCTCTTCATGAAAGCCTGGCTGCTGGTCCGCGCGAAGCGGCAGGGGCCGCGCGCGCTCGCCGCGTTCTGGCGCGCGCCGTCGCTCGACGCGGGCATCGCCGCGCTGGCCGGCGCCGATCGCGAGCGCGTGTTCGTGCCGCTCGCCGAAGCCGCGCGCGATGCGGCCGACGACCACGACCCGGCCGCGCTGGCCGCGCGTGTCGAGCGCAGCGAACGCGTGCTGCGCGCGTTGCGTCACGCGATGCTGCGCTCGCAGCGGCGTCTCGAATTCGGCCAGGTGCTGCTCGCGTCGATCGGCAGCACCGCGCCGTTCGTCGGGCTGCTCGGCACCGTGTGGGGCATCTATCACGCGCTCGGCAGCATCGCCGCGAGCGGGCAGGCGCAGATCGAGAACGTCGCGGGGCCGGTCGGCGAGGCGCTGATCATGACCGCGTTCGGGCTGGTCGTCGCGATTCCCGCGGTGCTCGCGTACAACATCCTCGGCCGGCTCGTCCGGCAGCTCGCCGAGGAACTCGACGGCTTCGCGCGCGATCTGCACGTCTTCGTGTGCGCGCAGGGCGCCTGACGCGCCGGTTCCGGAGGAACGACCATGGCATTCGGCGGGCTCGAGCACCACAAGACGTCCGCGCCGATGGCGGAGATCAACATGACGCCGCTGATCGACGTGATGCTCGTGCTGCTCGTCATCTTCATCATCACCGCGCCGCTGATGACGCACGCGATCCGGCTCGACCTGCCGAAGGTCGCGGCGAGTGTCGCGCGCGACACGCCGCAATCCGTCACCCTGTCGATCGACGACGCGGGCAAGCTCTACTGGGACGACGCGCCCGTGGCGCTCGATGCGCTGCCGGCGCGGTTCAAGGCCGCCGCCGCGGGCGCCGCGCCGCCCGAGCTGCGGCTGCGTGCGTCGCGCGCGACGCGCTACGACGTGATCGCGCAGGTGATGGGCGCCGCGCAGGCCGCGGGCCTCACGCGGATCGGCTTCGTGACCGACGTGCCGCCGGCCGGGAGCGCGGCCGCGCCGGCCGCCGCCGGCGCGAAACCCTGATACGCCTGATACGCCGTCGCTGCGGGCCCCGGCGCGCGCTCCCCGGTTTGGAAAAATTCATTCCGGGGGCCGGCGCAAGCCCGTTATTGGCGTGAACGGGCCCTGGCCCGCGCGACCGGCCGTGCGGGCCCGCACGGGCGGTATAATCGACGTTTTTCCCGGCGCGGAACCGGTCAGCCCGTTCCCGCGCCGGGCACGCACGATTTTCGATCCAATCCTGCGCGCGAGCCGTCGCGCCGCTTAAAGCCTAGCCCGAACCACACCATGCACGAGAGATACGTACCCGCCGACGTCGAAGCCGCCGCCCAGGGCGACTGGCGCGCAGCCGATGCCTACAAGACGAAGGAAGATTCGCAGAAGCCGAAGTTCTACTGCGTATCGATGCTGCCGTACCCGTCCGGCAAGCTGCACATGGGTCACGTGCGCAACTACACGATCAACGACGTGATGTACCGCTATCTGCGGATGAACGGCTACAACACGCTGATGCCGATGGGCTGGGACGCGTTCGGGATGCCGGCCGAGAACGCCGCGATGGCGAACGGCGTGCCGCCCGCGAAGTGGACCTACGACAACATCGACTACATGAAGGGCCAGATGCAGTCGATGGGTCTCGCGATCGACTGGTCGCGCGAAATCGCGACGTGCAAGCCCGACTACTACAAATGGAACCAGTGGCTGTTCCTGAAGATGCTCGAGAAGGGCATCGCGTACAAGAAGACGGGCACCGTGAACTGGGACCCGGTCGACCAGACCGTGCTCGCGAACGAGCAGGTGATCGACGGCCGCGGCTGGCGCTCGGGCGCGCTCGTCGAGAAGCGCGAGATCCCGATGTACTACCTGCGCATCACGCAGTACGCGGATGAGCTGCTGAACGATCTCGACGGCCTCGGCTGGCCCGAGCGCGTGAAGATCATGCAGCAGAACTGGATCGGCAAGAGCTTCGGCGTGAACTTCGGCTTCCCGTACGAACTCGACGGCGAGCAGAAGCTGCTGCGCGTGTTCACGACGCGCGCCGACACGATCATGGGCGTCACGTTCTGCGCCATCGCGGCCGAGCACCCGCTCGCCACGCGCCTCGCGCAGGACAAGCCGGAACTGCTCGCGTTCATCGAAGAATGCAAGCGCGGCGGCGTTGCCGAAGCCGACGTCGCGACGATGGAGAAGAAGGGCGTCGCGACCGGCTTCTCGGTCAAGCACCCGCTGACCGGCGAGCCGGTCGAGGTGTGGATCGGCAACTACGTGCTGATGAGCTATGGCGAAGGCGCGGTGATGGGCGTGCCGGGCCACGACGAGCGCGATTTCGCGTTCGCGAAGAAATACGACCTGCCGATCAAGCAGGTGATCGCGAGCGAGGGGCAGACGTACTCGCTCGACGCGTGGCAGGAGTGGTACGGCGACAAGGAAACCGCGGTCTGCGTGAACAGCGGCAAGTACGACGGCCTGCGCTACGCGGAAGCGGTCGACGCGGTCGCGGCCGACCTGAAGGCCGGCGGCTTCGGCGACAAGCAGGTCACGTGGCGCCTGCGCGACTGGGGCGTGTCGCGCCAGCGCTACTGGGGCACGCCGATCCCGATCATCCACTGCCCGTCGTGCGGCGACGTGCCGGTGCCGGAGCAGGATCTGCCGGTCGTGCTGCCGGAAGACCTGGTGCCGGACGGCACGGGCAACCCGCTCGCGAAGTCGGAAGCGTTCCTGAACTGCACGTGTCCGACATGCGGCGCGGCGGCGAAGCGCGAAACCGACACGATGGACACCTTCGTCGATTCGTCGTGGTACTTCTCGCGCTACACGGCGCCGGACGCCGAGACCATGGTCGACGCGCGCACCGACTACTGGATGCCGATGGACCAGTACATCGGCGGCATCGAGCACGCGATCCTGCACCTGCTGTATTCGCGTTTCTGGACCAAGGTGATGCGCGACCTCGGCCTCGTGAAGTTCGGCGAGCCGGCGAAGAACCTGCTCACGCAGGGGATGGTGCTGAACGAGACGTACTACCGCGAGGACGCGGCAGGCAAGAAGACCTGGTACAACCCGCTCGACGTGACGGTCACGCACGACGACAAGGGTCGCCCGGTCGGTGCGACGCTGAACGCGGACGGCCAGCCGGTCGTGCTCGGCGGCATCGAGAAGATGTCGAAGTCGAAGAACAACGGCGTCGATCCGCAACTGCTGATCGACCAGTACGGCGCCGATACCGCGCGCCTGTTCACGATGTTCGCCGCACCGCCCGAGCAGCAGCTCGAGTGGTCGGGCGCGGGCGTCGAAGGCGCGAGCCGCTTCCTGCGCCGCGTGTGGAGCTTCGGCTACGGCAACCGCGAAGCGCTCGCCGCGCGCGCCGGGTTCGACGCAGCGACGCTCGGCGACGCCGACAAGGCGCTGCGCCGCGAGATCTACAGCGTGCTGAAGCAGGCCGATTTCGACTACCAGCGCCTGCAGTACAACACGGTCGTGTCGGCCGCGATGAAGATGCTGAACGCAATCGACGGCGCGAAGGGCGCGACGCCCGCCGTGCTGCGCGAGACGTACGGCGTGCTGCTGCGCGTGCTGTACCCGGTCGTGCCGCACGTCACGTTCGAGCTGTGGAAGGCGCTCGGCTACGCGGACGAATTCGGCCCGCTGCTCGATGCGCCGTGGCCGAAGGTCGACGAGGCCGCGCTCGAGCAGGCCGAGATCGAACTCGTGCTGCAGGTGAACGGCAAGGTGCGCGGTGCGCTGAAGGTCGCGAAGGATGCGAGCCGCGACGCGATCGAAGCGGCGGCGGTCGCCGACGAGGCATTCGCGAAGTTCAGCGACGGCAAGCCGGCGAAGAAGATCGTCGTCGTGCCGGGCCGCCTCGTGAACATCGTCGTCTGACGGCCGCCGGCCGTCGGACGTACCCAGAAGGAGCGAAGGTGATCCGCAGATCGTTTTTGATGCTCGTCGGCAGCGCGGTCGCGCTGTCGGCATGCGGCTTCCAGTTGCGCGGCCAGCAGGACTACGCGTTCAAGCACCTGTTCGTGGCCGGTGCGCCGGCGCCCGTCGAGGCGCGGCTCACGCGCCTCGTCCAGGCCGGCAGCGACACGAAGATCGTCAAGTCGGCGGACGACGCCGACGCCGTGCTGCGCATGTGGGAGTCGCGTGGCCAGAACACGCTGACGCTCAACAAGTACGGCTCCGCGCAGGAATACGCGCTGTTCTACACGCTGAACTACACGCTGACGAGCAAGGACGGCACCGTGCTGATCCCGCCGAGCGCGATCGCGCTGAACCGCGCGATGACGTACAGCGACCAGTACACGAACGCGAAGGCGCAGGAAGCCGACATCCTGTACGGCGACATGCAGAACGACGCGGTCGACCAGCTGATGCGGCGCCTCGCGATCGTCCACTCGCTGACGCCGGCGCCGGAGGACGTTGTGCCGGGCGTGGCGCCGCGCGCG
Source organism: Burkholderia sp. IO2 (assembly GCF_029522185.1). Taxonomy (NCBI): domain Bacteria; kingdom Pseudomonadati; phylum Pseudomonadota; class Betaproteobacteria; order Burkholderiales; family Burkholderiaceae; genus Burkholderia; species Burkholderia sp. IO2. Next base: position 115,881 of record NZ_JAKWFH010000022.1, read on the forward strand.
CCGCTGCCGCCGCCGCCGCTCTGATCGCGGGCGCACGCAGCGATGCAATTGCGACTTGATGCGCTGGAGCCGCACCTCGCGAAGGGGTTGGCCGGGCTCTATACCGTCTACGGCGACGAGCCGCTGCTCGCGCAGGAAGCGTGCGACCGCATTCGTGCGGCCGCACGCGCGGCCGGCTTCACCGAGCGGTCGGTGCATACGGTCGAGCGCGGCTTCGACTGGAGCGTGCTGCTCGGCGCGACCCAGGCGATGTCGCTGTTCGGCGAGCGCCAGCTGATCGAACTGCGCATTCCGTCGGGCAAGCCCGGCAAGGAAGGCGCCGACGCGCTGAAGACGCTCGCGGCCACGCCCAACCCCGACGCGCTGATGCTCGTCACGTTGCCGCGCCTCGACGCGGCCACGCAGAAATCCGCATGGTTTACCGCGCTGCAGAACGGCGGCGTCGCGCTGAAGATCGATCCGGTCGACCGTGCGCAACTGCCGAACTGGATCGGCCAGCGACTCGCGATGCAGGGCCAGCGCGCCGCGCCCGGCGAGGACGGGCGGCGCGCGCTGCAGTTCATCGCGGAGCGCGTCGAGGGCAACCTGCTCGCCGCGCACCAGGAAATCCAGAAGCTTGGGCTGCTGTATCCGCAGGGCGCGCTGTCGTTCGAGCAGGTGCACGACGCGGTGCTGAACGTCGCGCGCTACGACGTGTTCAAGCTGAACGAAGCGATGCTCGCCGGCGACGCCGCGCGGCTCGCGCGGATGATCGACGGGCTGAAAGGCGAGGGCGAGGCGATCGTGCTCGTGATGTGGGCCGTTGTCGAGGAGTTGCGCACGCTGCTGCGGATCAAGCGCGGCACGACGGCCGGCAAGCCGCTCGCGACGCTGCTGCGCGAGAACCGTGTGTGGGGGCCGCGCGAGCGGCTGATCGCGCCCGCGCTGAACCGCGTGTCGGAGGCGGTGCTCGAAAAGGCGCTCGCGTTCGCCGCGAAGCTCGATCGGCAGGTCAAGGGGCTGACGGCCGTCACGCCGGGCCGCCGCATGCAGGACGAACCGCCGCCCGATCCGTGGGACGGGCTGTTCCAGCTCGCGATGACGGTCGCGGGCGCCCGCGGCGAGCGACCGCCGACCGCGGGTCGCGTGCGACGCTAAGTCCCGTTCGTGCCTTCAGCGCGCGCTGCGCAACCCGCTTACAATGCTTCGATAGCTGGCGCGGCATATCGGCCGCTGCCCTGCACGGACGGTTGTCCCGCGAATCGTCACTCCCGGACGGCAGTCCCGGGTGGCCGTCCCCGGGTGGCCGTCCCCCGCTTCCCCACGAATTCATGCCGCTCCGCGCGGCTCGCTTCTCGAGTCACACGATGGATATCGATCAGTACATGACCGACCTGGGCCGCCGCGCCCGGCACGCTTCCCGCGCGATGGCGCGCGCCAGCACGGCCGCGAAGAACGCGGCCCTCGACGCCGTGGCCCGCGCGATCGAGCGCGACGCGCAGGCGCTGAAGGAGGCGAACGCACGCGACGTCGCCCGCGCCCGTGAAAAGGGGCTCGATGCGGCGTTCGTCGATCGCCTGACGCTGTCGGACAAGGCGCTGAAGACGATGGTCGAAGGGCTGCGCCAGGTTGCGTCGCTCGCCGATCCGATCGGTGAGATCGGCAACCTCAAGTTCCGCCCGAGTGGGATCCAGGTCGGCCAGATGCGCGTGCCGCTCGGCGTGATCGGCATCATCTACGAGTCGCGCCCGAACGTGACGATCGACGCGGCCGCGCTGTGCCTGAAGTCCGGCAACGCGACGATCCTGCGCGGCGGCTCCGAAGCGCTCGAATCGAATGCGGCGCTCGCGAAGCTGATCGGCGAAGGGCTCGAGGCGGCAGGCCTCCCGCAGGACGCGGTGCAGGTCGTCGCGACGGCCGATCGCGCGGCGGTTGGCAAGCTGATCACGATGACCGAATACGTCGACGTGATCGTGCCGCGCGGCGGCAAGAGCCTGATCGAACGGCTGATCAATGAGGCCCGCGTGCCGATGATCAAGCACCTCGACGGCATCTGCCACGTGTACGTCGACGATCGCGCCGATCTCGACAAGGCGCTGACCGTCTGCGACAACGCGAAGACGCACCGCTACGGCACCTGCAACACGATGGAGACGCTGCTCGTGTCGAGCGGCATCGCCGCGAAGCTGCTGCCGCCGCTCGGCAAGCTGTATCGCGACAAGCAGGTCGAACTGCGCGTCGATGCGACCGCGCGCGCGGTGCTCGCCGACGCGGGCGTCGGCCCGCTCGTCGACGCGACGGAAGCAGACTGGCACACCGAGTATCTGGCGCCGGTGCTCGCGATCAAGGTCGTCGACGGCCTCGACGCCGCGATCGAGCACATCAACCATTACGGCTCGCATCACACGGACGCGATCGTCACCGAGGATCACGACCGTGCGATGCGTTTTCTGCGCGAAGTCGATTCGGCGAGCGTGATGGTCAACGCGTCGACGCGTTTCGCGGATGGCTTCGAATTCGGCCTCGGCGCGGAAATCGGCATCTCGAACGACAAGCTGCACGCACGCGGCCCGGTCGGCCTGGAAGGGCTCACGTCGCTGAAGTACGTGGTGCTCGGGCACGGCGAAGGCCGTCAGTAAGTCAACAGCGAGGCGCACAACCGATGGCAATGCTCTGGGTCAAGACGTTCCATGTCGTTCTGATCGCCGCGTGGTTCGCGGGGCTGTTCTACCTGCCGCGCATCTACGTGAACCTGGCCATGGAGACCGATCCGGCCGCGGTGCGGCGCCTGCTGCTGATGGCGCGCAAACTGTTCCGTTTCATGACGATGATCGCGGTGCCGGCGCTCGCGTGCGGGCTGTGGTTGTGGCTCGTGATCGGCATCGGCCAGGGGCAGGGCTGGATCCACGCGAAGGTGACCGTGGTACTGCTGCTGATCGTCTACCACGCGTATTGCGGGCACCTGCTGCGGGTGTTCGAGCGCGGCGAGAACCGCCGCACCGACAAGTGGTATCGCGTGTTCAACGAGCTGCCGGTGCTCGGCATGCTCGCGGCGGTCGCGCTGGTGGTGATCAAGCCGTTTTGAGCGGCGCGGCCGGCGGTACGTCACCGCCGAATCGTGCGCAACGGCGCCCCTCGGGGCGCCGTTGTTCGTTGTGCGCCCAGCATGGGCGCACTCCTGCGGGTGCAAGTCCCGCCATAAGCTGGTCACAGCGAATGAAGTGAAGCGCAACTGCATGAGGGCGACCGAATGTGGAGAGGAAGCGTGGAGCGTAAA
>NZ_JAKWFH010000023.1:0-111204 GCF_029522185.1 Burkholderia sp. IO2
CCGAAGCGATGGTGCGCCCGGCGAGTGCATCGCTCCTCGGCCTGTCAACTGATACACCCGCTTTGCGCTTCGCCCCATGCAACACCTCCTCGATTAAAGGTGTTGCGACGACCGGTTGAATTCGCCCTACTACTGGTCGTCGGAATGCCTGAAGGTCGGCCGCGTCACCTACCACTTCCAGTTCCAGATCATCGATCGCAACTGCCAGAGCCAGGGCTGCTTCTCGTGGGATCCGTTCATCTCGATCCATAACTGATCGCGGCACGCGGGCGGCCGCACGACGGCCGCCCGTGCCGCTCCCTTGTTGCGGAGGACGTGCTCATGTCTGGTGTTCGTTGCGATGGTCTCGCGATCGTCGACGCCGTCACGCTGCTGTCGGCCTACCCCGATGCGAGCCGGGACGCCGACGCGCCGACCGTGATCGACGGCCGGCACATCTACGTGTTGCGCCCCGGCGACGCCGGGCAGGTCGGCCACAACGACAACCGGCTCTTTGCCGGCCTGTCGCCCGGCGACCAGCTGCATTTGCGCGAAACCGCGCTGGCGCTGCGGGCGGAGGTGACCGTGCTGTTCATCCGGTTCGCGCTGAAGGACGCCGGCATCGTCGCGCCGATCGAAGCGGAAATCCGCGACGCCGCCACCCCGGTGCCGGACGGCGACGACCTGCTGCATCCGTCGTGCCGGCCGATGAAAGACCATTTCTGGCGCAGCGAGGTGCTGGCCCCGGGCATCACCACGTGCACGGCCGATTTCGCCGTGCTCGATCGCGACGGCGCCGTATCGGGCTACTTCCGCTGGGAAACGGCGATCGAGATCGCCGGCAGCCGGCCGGACACGAAACAGCCCGGCGTCGAACCGTAGCCGGATCGCAACCGCCGTTTCACGATGCAGCCGAACGGCGGCCGATCACGCAAGCGCCGCCGCGTGCCGTGTTCAGGTGCGCGGCAACCCCGGCGGATTGGTCTGCGACCGGTCGATCGCCTCGGCATCCAGCCGCCAGTGATCGAGCGCTTTCCGGTAGCTGCCGTTCGCGATCAGCGCATTGATCGCGAGCGTCAGCGGCTCGGCCAGGCCGCTGCCCTTGCGGGTCGTGATCGCGATGTCCGCGGTGCGCGGCCAGCCGCCGCTGACGGTGCCGATCAGCTTCGCATCGCCGCGCAGCGACGCCTGGTACGCGAGCATCGAGTTCACGCTGAAGATCGTGTCAACCCGGCCCGACTGCAGCGCGACCCACCGCTCGGCCGCATCCGCGTAATACTGGATCTCGACCGGCGCGAGGCCGCGCGCGACGTTCTGCCGGTTCCATTCGAGCAGGATCTTTTCCTGGTTCGTGCCCGAATCGGTCACGACGCGCAGCCCGGCGACATCCTTCGGCTCGCGGATCGCGGCCAGCCTGCTGCCGGTTTTCACGTAAAAGCCGAGCTGGTCCTTGCGGTAGGTCGAGAAGTCGAACTTCTCCTTGCGCTGCTCGGTGACCGTCACGTTCGAGATCACCGCGTCGACCTTGCCGGACTGCAGCGCGAGCGGCCAGTCGGCCCACGCGAGCGGCACGATCTTCAGCTTGCGGCCGAGGCTGTCCGCGATCAGTTGCGCGAGATCCGGATCGAAGCCGACCACCGTGCGCGCGTCGGTCGCATAGGTACTGAGCGGCGGCAGGTTCGGTGCGATGCCGATCGTCAGCGTATTCGCTTCGGCAAACCGGAAACCGGCCGGCAACGCCTGCTCGACCGCCGGGTTCACGGCGCCGCGCTGCCGGGCCGGCTGCTCGGGGCTCAGGTCGAACGACGCGGCCTGCGCGGCGAAGGCGCTGCCGGCGATCAGCGCGGCGGCCAGCAAGCGGGCAACGTGTGTCACGGGAAAAGCGTGGCTTCTCATGTCTGGTGGAATCCCTTTTTATTCGATGATGCGTGGCGCACGCGCGGGCGGCGGTTCGGTGACGTTCCGCATACCTTGCCGCCCGGCCCGGCTCCTTTATGCAGGCGTCGCTTCGAGTTCGACCGCGGCCGCACGCCGCGGTGCTGGTTGCACGACGGGCGCCGGCTGCCTCGCCTGCGCCGACTCGCCCGCATACAGCGCCTTCGGGTCGAACACGCGCGCCTGCAGCGGCGTGAACGCACGGAAATTCCACAGGCTGCGCGCGACGAACACACGCTGCACCCAGCGGAACGCGCGATCGTTCTCGTCGTACTGCGGGTCGAAGCGGTCGCGCGAATGCAGCGTGAAGTGGTTGTTGATCAGCACCAGCTTGCCCAGCGACACCTGCACGCCGAACGACACCTCGCGCACCGCGCGATACAGGTTGGCCAGCGCTTCCTGCGCGCGCGGGTTGACCGCCAGCACCATGTCCGGATAGAACGCGACCGTCACGCGCGGCGCATCGAGCGGCCCCGACAGCACGGCGCTCAGGTCGGTGTTGTCGCGCGGCGTCGGCGCCGCGCCGCGCCACCGGTACGGCACGCGGATGATGTAGTGCTCGCCGTAGAGTTGCGCAATATCGTCCGGCGACAGCAGTTGCAGCGCGCGACGCGCATCGGCGAGCCGCGTGTACGGGCCGCCGCCCGCCTCGCTGCGCACGCCGAGCAGCAGCAGCGCGAACGGCGACGTGTCGCCTTCCGGCATGTGCGCCTGCGCGGCGTTCTCGATGTGGAAGTCGAGCTCGACCTCGGACCCCAGGCCCGTGTAGTCGCGCGCGGTCGCCTTGTGCGGCGTCAGGTTGTTCACCAGCTCGCGGCCTTCGTGCGCGATCGAGTACGGCTCGCCGGCCAGCGTGCTCAACGCGACCAGCACGTTCTCGCTCAACACGCCGGCCTTGAACGAGCGGCCGGTTTCCTCGAACCGCGGGCTGCCCGTCACGCCGTCGTCGATCGGCAGGTTGTCGATCTCGATCGAGCCGTGCGCGTCGGCGGTCGGCGCCTTCGCCCGATCGAATGCGTCGACGACCCGGTCGGGAAACGCGTTGTAGGCGAGCTTGCGGACCGCGCTGATATAACCGGCGCCGCCGGCCGGGTCGTAGTCGAGCGCGCCGAGCGTCGTGCGGATATGAGCGGATTCCACTGCCGTCAAAGCGATGCGTTCATCTGCGAGATAGGTCATAGGTCTCTCGTATAAAGATCTGGTTCGAAGAGCGGCGTGGCATCACCGCCGCGCTCCACCGTCCTCGGGGCGAAGCGCTCGACAAGACTAGGAGACCGTCATTGCATTGCGAAATGATATTAATTCGATTGCAAACGAAAATTATCGATATAAGTTCAGCAATCCGGGCGGAACCGGTTCACGTCGTTTGCACCTGCCCTTAACACGAATACTTGTTAAAAAATCGCTGCTTATTATTTGTATTCGCCAACGGGTCGATGCTAGTTTTCTGTCGGATTCGACGATGCGGCCGGCGCCCGACGGGCAGCCGGCTTCCTCTATCCGCCCTACGGGAACCCGCCAGATGAATCGATACCGCCTGCCGCACCCGACGTCGCACACGTCCGGCCCGCACCGGGAGCCGCGATGAACGATCACGCCCCGGCGCTCGACCGCGTCGACCATCCACCTGCCGCCGCCGCGACTGCGCCGCGTACGTCGCTGCGCGCCATCTTCCCGACCGTCGCGGCCGCGAGCCTGGGCTTCGCGATCGTCCAGCTCGACGTGACCGTCGTCAACGTCGCGATTCCGAGCCTCGGTCAGGCGTTCGGATCGAGCGTTCACGGGCTGCAGTGGATCGTCGATGCGTACACGCTGTCGTTCGCCGCGCTGCTGCTGACGTCGGGCACGCTGGCCGACCGCTTCGGCAGCCGCCGGCTGTTCGCGTACGGTCTTGCGCTGTTCCTGCTCGCGTCGCTCGGCTGCGCGCTCGCGCCGTCGCTGGCGGCGCTGGTCGCCGCGCGGGTCGCGCAAGGCGTCGGCGCCGCGATGATCCTGCCCACGTCGCTCGCGCTCATCACGCATGCGTGCGCGAACGACGCCGCCGCGCGCGTGAAAGCCGTCGCGTGGTGGAGCGCGACGGGCGGCGCGATCAGCGCGGCCGGCCCGACGCTCGGTGGCCTGCTGATCGATTCGCTCGGCTGGCGCGCGATCTTCTTCATCAACCTGCCGATCTGCGCGCTCGGGCTGTGGCTCACGCTGCGCCACGTGCGGGATTCGGCCGCCGCGCGCACCCGGCTGTTCGATCCGGCCGGCCAGATCGTCGCGGTACTCGTGCTCGGGTTGCTGACGGGCGGGATCATCCGCGCCGGTGCGCACGGGATCAGCGACCCGTATGCGGCCGGCGCGCTGCTCGCGTCGGTCGCACTCGGTGCGCTGTTCGTCGCGATCGAACGGCGCGTGGCCGCGCCGATGCTGCAGCTCGCGTTCTTCCGGATCGCCCGCGTGCCGGGCGTGCTCGCGATCGGCGCGATCACGAATGCGGCGTTCTACGGGCTGATCTTCTCGCTCAGCCTCTATTTCCAGAACGCGCGCGGCTTCACGGCGACCGAATCGGGGCTCGCGCTCGCGCCGCTCACGATCATCATGCTCGCCAACATCGCGAGCGCACGGCTCGCGGTCCGCTACGGGTTTCGCGCGACCGTGATCGTCGGGCTCGCCGTGTCGCTCGCCGGCTACGTGTGGCTGTGGCAAACGCTCGCCGCGCACACGCCGTATGCGCTGCTGGCGCCCGGGCTCGCGGCGATGGCGATCGGCGGCGGCATCGCGATTCCCGCGCTGACGTCGACGCTGCTCGGCAGCGTCGAGGCCGGCCGCTCGGGCACCGCGTCCGCGATTCTCAATACCGCGCGCCAGGTCGGCGCCGCGATCGGCGTCGCGGCACTCGGCGCGCTGGTCGCCGGCCAGGGCGCGGCCATCGTGGCCGGCGCCGCGCATGCGTTCGCCGTCGCGGCCGTGCTCGTCGCGATCTGTGTCGTGCTGGCCGTGCGCTGGCCCCGCGACACTCCCGTTACCGGCACGCGGGCCTGAGCGCGCTGCCGCACGACGTCCTTCAACCGCCCCCATCCGAGCGAGGAATCCATGCAGCATCGCTTCATCGATACCGTCCTGATCGTCGACGGCGCGTCGACCGCCGCCTATCTGGCCCCCGCGTTTCGCGCATACGGCATCCGTTGCGCGCATGTGATCAGCGACCCCGATCTGCCCGCAATCTACCGGAACCAGTTCGTGCCGTCCGACTACGTCCGCCAGGTCCAGCATCGCGGCGACATCGACGCGACGCTCGCGCAACTGGCCGACCTGCGGATCGGCGCGGTGCTGCACGGCCTCGACGCGGCGCTCGAGCTGGCCGACACGCTCGCCGAGCGGCTCGACGTGCCCTATCGCAACCCGCTCGCGACCTCCGCCGCACGACGCGACAAGTTCGCGATGAACGAGCGCATTCGCGCGGCCGGGTTGCGTGCGCCGGCGCACTTCCACAGCACGTCGGTCGACGAAGCGCTCGCTTGGGCGCGCGCGCAGGGCACGCTGCCGCTCGTCGTGAAGCCGGCGCGCAGCGCGGGCGTGACCGGCGTGAAGATCTGCCGGACGCTCGCGCAGGTCGAGGCCGCCGCGCGCGACGTGCTGGCGACCCGTTCGCTGTACAACCAGCCGAACGACGACATCGTGATCCAGAGCTATTCCGAAGGGCAGGAATACATCGTCGACTCGGTGTCGTTCGAGGGCCGCCATCGCGTGGTCAGCCTGTGGGAGGTGCATCGCGACCGCACGCACGCGCCGCGGCTCGACAAGATGCTGGTGCTGAACCATGCCGACCCGCGCTACGCACCGCTGCTCGACTACGCGGCCGACGTGCTCGACGCGCTGGACGTGCGCTTCGGGCCGACCCATCTGGAGCTGTTCGATACGGCCGACGGGCCGACGATCGTCGAGCTGAACGCGCGGCTCCACGGCAGTCTCGATCCGCGGCTGACAAGCGCGGTCAGCGGCGAGAATCACGTGTCGGCCGCCGTCGAAGCGGTGCTGCATCCGGAACGGCTGTTCGGCGAGATCACCACGCCGACGGATTTTCGCGGCTACTGCGGGCACGTGCTGCTGCTGTCGTCGCGCAACGGCGTGCTGCGGCAGGATTTCACGTGGCAGGCGATCCAGGCGCTGCCGTCGTTCGTCGGGCTCAAGCAATGGATCAAGGTCGGTGACACGCTGCGCGTGACCACCGACCTGCAGACCGCCCTCGGCACGGTCGGCCTGTACAGCCCGACCTTCGAGCGGCTGCTCGAGGATTGCCGGCGGATTCGCGAAATCGAGGCCGACTTCTTCGCGGACGAACGCGCGGTCGCGCCGGCCTAGGGCCGGATCGTCTCGCGTCAGCGCGCGAGCAGCGCACCCGCCTGCCGGCCGAGCACCGCGCGCAACGCGTCGAGTTCGGGCAGCGCGGGCGCTTCGTCGGGCGTGACGAGATAGGTCGTCACGCTGTCGAGATCGTCGAACGCGTGCGTGCGCAGTTCCTTGCGCGCCACGTGCTCGGTCGTGATCCGTTTCGGCAGGATCGCGACACCCATCCCGGCCGCCACGCAGCCGAGAATCGCGCCGAACGTGCCGAACGACGACACCGACTCGATCGCGACGCCGCGCGCCTTCAGCCAGTGTTCCGCGACCGCGCGATACGGACAGCCGTCGTGAAACGCGAGCAAGCGCACCGTGTTGTCGGCCAGCAACTGCCGGCGCGTGACGGTCGCCGCGCTCACCAGCACCATGTCTTCCGCGAATGCGGGCTCGTAACGCAGCCCGGGCCGGACAACCGCGCGAGCGGTCAACGCCGCGTCGATCCGGCCGCGCAACAGCGCCTCGGCCAGATCGGGCTCGCTGCCAATCTGCACCGCGAGGCCGAGCGCCGGGTCGCGCTCCTTCAGCGCGGCGGCCAGCGCCGGCAGCCGCGTGGCGGCGGTGCTCTCCATCGATCCCAGCCGGAAGCTGCGGGCGACCGGCGTTTCGCGCACCACCTGCGTCGCTTCGTCGACGAGGCGCAGGATGCGGTCGCAATACGGCATCAGCCGGCGCCCGGCGTCGTTCAGCACCAGCCGCTTGCCGTGCCGGTCGAACAGCGGCGCGTCGAGCGACTCTTCGAGCTGGCGCAGCCGCGCCGTGACGTTCGATTGCGTGCAGCCGAGCCGTTCGGCCGCGCGCAGCGCGCTGCCTTCCTGCACGACGGCCCGGAAAGTTTCGAGCAGAGGGATGTTCATATCGGTTTCTCTTGTTACCGATTCAGTTTATATCATTTTACTTCGCCAATCATCCGGATTAGCCTAGCGGGTATTCCCTGCCGGCCGGCCCTTCTCAAGGAATCCGCATGCCATTCGCTGCCTGCTTCGGCTTCACCCCCGTTCGCCGCCGGCTCGAGGTTCGTCCGTGCGCGCACTGATCGCCGCGCTGGTGCGGCGTGGCCCGACCGTGCTCGCGTGCGGCGTCGGCCTCGGGCTGCTGGTGCCGCCGCTCGCGGCGCTCGCGCGGCCGTTGATGCCCGTTACCGTGTTCCTGTTCGTGCTCGGCACGCTGCTGCGGGTCGAGCCGAGCGCGGTGCGCGCGGTCGCGCGGCGGCCGGCCGTGTCGCTGCTGCTGCCCGCCGTGACGATGATCGCGTGTCCGGTCGCGCTCGGCATCGCCGCGCGGCTCGCCGGCCTGCCGTACGACTGGGTCGTCGCGCTGGTGATCGCATACTGCGCGCCGCCGTCGAGCGGTACGTCGACGATCGCACGGATGCTGTCGCTCGACGCAAGCGTCGCGCTCGTCGCGACCCTCGCGTCGATGGTGTTCGTGCCGCTGACCGCACCGCTGTTGACCGCGTGGTTCAGCCACGACGCGGCCGTGTCGATCCCGCCGTCGAGCCTCGCGCTGCGGCTCGCGCTGCTGATCGGCAGCGCCGAGGGCGTCGCGCTGCTCGTGCGCCGCCTTGCCGGCGCGCGGCTCGCACGCCATGCGACGCCGATCGACGCGATCGTCGTCGTCGCGCTGCTGATATTCGCGCTCGGCACGATGGCCGGCATGCAGCAGTCGATCATCGACGCACCGCACCGCGCACTGGCCGCGATCGCCGTTGCGTTCGCCGTCAACGCGGGTTTCCAGATCGTCGCGTACGGGCTCACGCCCGGCGACGTCCGCACGCGCCTGAACGTCGCGCTGATCGTCGCCAACCGCAACGTCGGGCTGATGTGGGCCGCGCTCGGGCTGGCCGCCACGCCGACCATGGCGCTCGTGTTCGCGTGCGCGCAGTTGCCGATCTATACGCTGCCGCGCGTCGTCCAGCATCTGCTGCCGCGCCTCGAAGCCCAGCGCCTGCGCAGGCGCGCGCGCTAGCCGGCTTTCCTCTTCCGCCCTCGATCAAGGATTCCTCATGAAGCGACTCATCGTGATCGGCGCACGCGCCACCGGCAGCAGCATCGCGCTGGTGCGCGGCGCCCTCGCACGCCAGGTGGCCGTGACCGTCGTCACCGCGCCCGGCCATCGTCTCGACGGCGTGTTTCCCGACGGCGTCGAGACGGTCAACCTCGCGCCCGACGCCGGCCAGCTCGCCGGCTGGCTGCGCGCGCGCTATCCGGACGAACTCGACACGCTGCGCGTGACGACCGCGCACGACACCTATGCGCGCACCGCCGCGTGGGTCGCCGATGCGCTCGGGCTGCCCGGCCCCGATGCACGGCACGTCGCGCACGCGGTGTCGAAGTCCAACCAGAAGGCGCTGCTCGCCGCGCACGGCATCCCGGCCGCGCAGTTCGTCGCGGGCACGCTGGCCGCGCCGGCGGCGCTCGCGGCCGCGGCCGCGCCGTTGCGCTTTCCGGTCGTCGTCAAGCCAGCGGAAGGCTCCGCGAGCGACGGCGTGCGCCGCTGCGAGGACATCGCCGCCGTGCGCGCGCAGCTCGACGCGCTCGCTGCCGTGCGGGCCGATGCCCCGTCGCTTGCGACCGAACGCGTCGTCATCGAGGAGTTCCTGGACGGCAGCGAATACTGCGTCGAGTATTTCGACGGCCGCTATGTCGGCGCGCTGCGCAAGCTGAAGCGGCATGGCGCCGGCTTTCTCGAACGCGGCTATACGTCCGAACTCGATCTCGACGCCGACACGCTGCGCGCGCTGATCGACGTCGGCACGCGTGCGACGGCCGCCGCCGGGCTCACGTGGGGGCCCGTGCATCTCGACTGCATCGTGCATGATCGCGTGCCGCACGTGATCGAACTGAACCCGCGTATCGCGGGCAGCTTCATCTGCGACATCGTGCGCGACGGGTACGGCTTCAACGTGGTCGAAGCGTTGCTCGACAAGCTCGACGGCAGGACGGTGACGATTCCCGCGCTGTTCGAGCCGCACGCGTATGCGCGCGCCGAATTCCTGCTCGACAGCGATCCCCGCGCGTGGCGCTTCGCGCAGGCCGGGGAGATCGACGACGGAGCGGTCAGGATCAGCTACGGACCGCACGTGCTGCCCGATCGGGAGCGGCGTGCGTTTCTTTATGTGCGGGTGGCGTTGCCGGCCGGGTATGATCCCGCGGACAGCGTGGGGGCGGCGGGTGCGCGCGGCGAGTTGAAATCGACTACCGAGTCGGCCTGACTTCAGGCGAGCGAGATTTGCTTGCGCCGGCAGGCGGCGTCCCGCGCCAGAAGAAAAACACGAGCGCGCCCGCGATCGCCTGTGCGCCGACGACGAACGCGACGCAGCCCGCCCAGCCCCAGCGATTCCATGCGGGAACAGGCAGGACCGAGCCGAGACTGCCGCCAAGGTAATAGAAGGAAAGGTAGATGCCGATCGCCGTCGATCGTGCCCCGCGTGCCACCCGCGAGATGAACGCATTGGCCGACGCCTGCTCGACGAACACCGCGGTTGAACTGAGCGCGAGACCGGTCAGGATCGCACTGACGCTGCTCGACAGCGTGAGCAATGCACCGACGATCGCGAGCCCGGTCGCCGCAAGCGCGAGATCGCGCGGGCCGCGTTGCGCCGCGACGCGGCCCGCGAGCGGTGTGACGACCACCGCGACGAGAAATACCGCATAGATCGCGCCGATCTCGACCGTATCGAAGCCAAATGGCGCACCGGCCAGCCGCAGTCCGACAAACGTGAACGTCGCGACCTGCGATGCGAGCACGCATGCGCCGACCAGAAACGACGCCAGCAGCGGGCCGCGTGTCAAGAGCTTCCGGCGCGGCGTCGCCACGCCATCGCCATCCGGACGCGCGACGCCGGACCTCGGCAGGCACGCGTGGATCGCGAGGCCCGTCGCGAGACACAGGAACGCGATGAAATCGAGCGCGTGACGCCAGCCGAACGCGGACGTCAGGATATTGGTCACGAAGCGCCCGGCGAATCCGCCGAGCGTCGTACCGGCGACGAACAGTGCGCTGACCTCCGTCGCCGCGTCGTGGCTGAAGATCTCGCCGATACAGGCGATCGAGATCGCGAAGATGAACGGCATCAGCATGCCCGCGGCAAAGCGGGCGGCGAGAAACGATGAAAAGTGCGCCGCGTGCCCCGACCACAGGACGGGAAGCGCACACGCCACGGCGGCGCACGAAATGACCGTCCGGCGATCGAAGCGGGCGGCCAGCGTACCGACGAACGGAGCGATAATGGCAACCGCCAAGGTAGTGGCGCTGATGCCCTGGCCGGCCTGTTCGGCGCTCACGTTGAAGGCCGCGGCGAGTTCGTGCAGGATGCCCTGCGTCGAATAAAGATTGATAAATGCCGCGAACCCGCACAGGAAAAATGCGAATCGGATGGTTCTGTTGCCCACGGGTGATGCCGTCTCTGATGTGGGTGACAGTCTGACGAGCGGGCGGCACGCGTGCCAATACTGTTTTCGTGGCCATTGATACCGAAACGACAAAAATGCTCGACCTACGCCGCCTCCGCTATTTCGTGACCGTCGCCGACGAATTGCACTTCGGACGCGCGGCGTTGCGTTTGCGTATCGCCCAGCCGCCTTTGACGCGCCATATCGCCGCGCTGGAAGCCGACCTCGGCATCCGGCTGTTCGAGCGGTCCACGCGCGCGGTGCAGCTCACGCCGGCAGGCGCGCTGTTTCTCGAACAGGCGAGAACCGTCGTTCATGCGGTCGACGAGGCGGAGGCGACCGCGCGCAAGATGGCGCAGGGTATGGTAGGCCGTGTCGTGATCGGCTACGCAAGCTCCATCCCGATGTCCGACGCGTTTTCGGACATCATCCGCAACGTGAGCCGCAGCATGCCGGTAGTCGAGTTGGCGTTTCGGGAGGTATCGACCGCCAGTCAGCGCCAGCAGATCGCCGACGGCACGCTGGACATCGGCTTCGGCTGGTCAACGGCGACGGCGTCCGGCGAGCGCATCCGCTCCCTCGTCGTGTCGCGGGAACCGCTCGTCGCCGCGGTGCCGGCCCGGAGCCGATACGCAGGCAACGCGACGATCGCGTTCCGCGAACTCGCGATGGAGAACTTCGTCACGTTCCCTTCCGGGTACGGTTCCGCGCTGAACGCCGCGCTCGAGGATCTGTGCGCGCATGAAGGCGTGACGCCACGGATAGGACCGACCGCGTCGCAGATCACGACACTGGTGTCGCTGGTGGCGGCGGAACGCGGCGTCGCCATCGTGCCCGGCTTCACGTCGACGTTGCACCGCCCGGGCGTCGCTTACGTGCCGCTGGCGAGGCCGCACGTGCTCGAGCTGGTCGTCACGTGGTCCGAACCGTTTTCGTCGACCTGCGTCGAGCAATTCGTCGAGTTCGCCCGGTCGGTCGCGCCGGACTAGGCTTCCCGCTCCTGCTTCACGTACCACGATATCCGAGACGCATACGTTGACGTCGTACGTATGTGCATACGCTACGAGACCCGACTAAGCGGTGCACCATACGCGCGGCCGGAGCATGCGTGCGCACGGACGATTTCCGGATCGACCGGGCTATGTCCCGAAACGATCAAAGGTGGCGTGCATGGCTTCCAGCGCCCGTTTCCTCGGAATAGCCTGCTTCACGTTCTCGGCGAAGCTGTCGTAGATCGCATCGAACTGCTTGCTGTTGAAGCGCTGAATCGCGATCTTTTCGGCATCGTCTGCAATGGCCTTCATGCGAGTAATACCCGAGGTGCACCTTGGTCATGAGCAACAGGCCGACGCAGATCAGTACGGCTACCACGGCAGCAATCGATTTCGTTCTTTTTGTCATCGGTCGTCGCACCCGCGACAAACGGGTTCCCGGATCTTTTCCGGCGATCCTGCCCCGCACGCACGATCGCCCGCCTCCTCAAAGCGACGCGCCGTCGTCGCGCGTGGGCCCCGCCATCAGCACATCGGTCAGTTTCAGCACCGGACAATGCGCGCCGGCCCCGGCAACGGCATCGCGGTACGTATCCGTGACGGCCGCCGCGATCGCATGGGCCGCATCGACGCCTTCGGCCATCGCCGAGTAGTACGACAGATCCTTCAGCGCATTCGCCATATGGAACGGCAGCGCGGACGTGTCGCCGGACTCCAGGAACGGACGCAGCCGGTTCAGCGCGGCGCCGCCGCCACCGCCGTTGGCGAGCACGTCGGCGAGCACCGCGACGTCCACGCCCGCGCGCTTCGCGCACGCGACGGCTTCCGACAGCAGCGCGATGGTCCCGAGCGAAACATAGTTGTGCAAAAGCTTCATGCTGTGGCCGGCCCCGACATCGCCGACGCGCGTGATGTTTTCGGCGAAGCACGCGAGCACCGGCCGGATCTCCGCGAACAACCCGGGCGTCGCGCCGACCAGCAGGTTCAGCCGGCCCTCGTGAGCCTCCCTGGCGCCGCGCGTCATCGGCGCATCGACGAAGCGCCCGCCTGCCGCTTCGACGAGCCGCGCCATCCGGACGGTCGACTCGGGAACCGCGGTCGAACAATCGACGACGATCGCGTTGTCCTTCAGGCCGGCCAACACGCCGTCCTCGCCGGTGAGCACCGCTTCCACCTCGGGGGAACCCGTCACGCAGAGGATGACGACGTCCGCTTGCGCGGCCAGTTCGCGCGCGGTCCGCACGGTCCGGACGCCGCCCTGCAGCAGTTCGTCGAGCGGCTGGTTGCCCGGATGCTCGACGACCGTGAGCGGATAACCGTGCTTCAGCACGTTGCGCGCAATACCATGCCCCATCAAACCCACGCCGATCAGGCCAATCTGCTGTTTCATGTCATTCCCGTCAAAAAAGGCGCCGCGGCGCTGCGCCGCGGCGAACCGGATTGTCGTTACCGCTCGACCAGCCGCGCCGGCAGCAGCATCGTGAGGACGAGGCCCAGCAACAGGCACCCGACCATCAGGAACAGCGGCACGGCGAGATTGCCGGACAGCTGCTTCAGGTAGCCGACCGCATAGGGGCCGAAGAAACCGCCGAGGTTGCCGAACGAGCTGATCACCGCGATGCCCATCGTTACCGACGCGGCGCCGAGCGCCGCGGTCGGCATGCTCCAGAACAGCGGCGGAAACGAGATAAGCCCCGCGTTCGCAATGCAAAGCGCGAACATCCCGAGCCACAGCTGATCGTGCCAGACGACCGACAGCCCGAGCCCCGTCGCGCCCATCAGCAGAAGCGCGGCGACGTGCAGCCGCCGTCCGCCGCGCCGGTCCGCGCTGCGCCCGAACAGGACCATCACGACCACGGCCACCGCGTTCGGCAGCGCGGCGAGCAGGCCGATCACGAAATCGCTGCCGATGCCCATCTGCTTGATCATCGTCGGCGCCCAGAACGTATAGCCGTAAATCGCGAAGACGTCGAGAAAGTAGATCACGCAGAACGCCCACACGAGCCAGCTCGAGAACAGGCCGCGGTGCGCGACGGACTCGGTCGTCGCGCGGTCTTCCGCCAGTACGCGTGCGAGGACGGCGCGCTCCGCGTGCGAGAAGCGCGCGCTGCGCGTGACGTCGTCGTCGAGGCCTTTCCATACGTACAGCGCGGCCAGGAATGCCGGCAGCGCCTCGAGAATGAAGATCCATTTCCAGCCCGGTATCTGCATCGCCCCGTCGAAATACTGCAGGATGAAGCCGGTCAACGGCGATCCGATCAGGCCGGCCAGCGCCAGCGCCGCGTAGAACATCGACAGGATCCGCGCGCGCCGCCGCCCCGGGAACGAACGCGCCATGTACAGCACGATGGCCGGGATGAAGCCGGCCTCGGCGACGCCGAGCAGGAAGCGCATCACGTAGAACTGCATCGGCGTGGACACGAACGCGGTCAATCCCGACACGATGCCCCACGACACGACGATCCGCGTGATCCAGCGCCGCGGCCCGACCCGCACCAGCAGCATGTTGCTCGGCACCTCGAAGATCACGTAGCCCAGAAAGAATATTCCGGCGCCGAAGCCGAACACCGCATCCGAAAAGCCCAGGTGCTGGCTCATCTGCAGCTTGGCGAAGCTGACGTTCACGCGGTCGATGTACGAAGTGACGTACGCGAACATCAGGATGGGCAGGATCTGCACGGCCAGCCGACGAAAGATCCGGTCCTCCTGCGCGAGGTCGTGCGCCGATGTCGGGGCGGCGAGGTCGCCCGGATCGCAGGTCGCGTCGATTTCCACGTTTGTCTCCGAAAGTTCATGGATGGCCCCGCGTGCAGTCGCTGTCGAGATAAGTGTGTGCGACAGGGGACCGTTCGAATCTACCGGCTGCCCCGGCCGCCCGATATGCGAAATCCTTCAAGCGGCACTTCGAATATCTCGAACGCATGCCCGCGCCGGCCATCGTACGGTGCAATGCACAAGCCACCGGAAAAACGGATTCTAGCGCCGATCGCCCGCGCGACACGGGCAGCCGCGGGATGATCGCGGCGTCGCGGTGTGCGGCGCACCATTCGCGGCCGCTCAGGGTTAGCACCACTTCGCCCGGCACCATGGAGCGCATCGATGGATGACATACTGGCCGCAGTGTCAACCGGAGTCCGCGCTTGTTCGATCTCACGTCCCTCGCCCTGTTCGTCCGTGCATCCGAGCTGGGCAGCCTGTCGCGCGCCGCGCAGCAGTCGCACATGTCGCTTTCCACCGCGAGCCGCCGCATCGCGCTGCTCGAGCATCACTTTCGCGTGGTACTGCTGAACCGCACGGTGGCGGGCGTCGAACTCACGCCGGCCGGCGAAGCGCTGTTGCGTCACGCGACCGACCTGCTGCTGCGCACCGATGCGATCTACAGCGAGTTGTCCGACTATACGAAAGGCGCGGTCGGCCGCGTCCGCGTCTTCGCGAACATCTCGGCGATCAGCCAGGATCTTCCCGATCAGTTGCGCGCGTTCTCGCAGCGCTATCGCGACATCAAGCTGCAGATCAGCGAACTGAGAAGCGCCGACATCCTGCAGGCGCTGCGCGAAGGCCGCGCGGACGTCGGGATCGTCACGTCGCGCACCGCGACCGAAGGGATCCATCTCGCGCCCTACTGCATGGACCGGGCCAGCGTGGTCGTGCCCGACGACTACCCGCTGACCGGCGAGTCGATCGATTTCAGCGCGTTGCTCGACCACGATCTGGTCGCACTCGACGACCGCTCGGAACTGACGCGCTCGCTCGTCAGGGAAGCGGCGCTGCTCGGCAAGTCGGTCCGCTTCCGCGTGCAGGTGCAGAGCTTCGAGGCGATGTGCCGGTTGATCGCCGCGGGGCAAGGCATCGGCATCCTGCCCGAGCGCGCGGTCGCGCTGTTTCGCGAACCGATGCGCCTGCGCTTCATTCGCCTGAACGATCCGTGGGCCAACCGCGTCATGTCGATCGGCATCCGCGCGGGCGCCGTGCCGCTGCCGACGCGCAAGCTGTTCGAGTTCCTCGCGTCCTTCGCGCCGCCTTCGCTCGTGTCCGGCGAAGCCGGGCAGGCGGTCGACTGATACGCCGCCCCGCGCCCGCGCTCGCCGGCGTGTTGCAGATTTTCGAAGGTCCCGTTCGCGGATCCGCACTTCCTGCCCGCGCCTGCGAAGAAGTAGATTCGACGGACCGATTCAACAGTCCGCCGGTTACCGCAACGGAAGAGACGCAGGAGACACGGCGACGCGATCCGACGTGAGCGGTGCAGCGTCGCGTATCGCAGGTCGCGCGGCCGTTCGACGCTGCGCGGTTCACGCCGCTCCCCGTGTCAGCCCCTCCCGTGCGGGACGCCAGCTTCGTCATGGAGGCTTCCCGCCATATGAAGAACCCGCACCGCATCGCCGTCATCGCCGGCGACGGCATCGGCAAGGAAGTGATGCCCGAAGGCATGCGCGTGTTGCGCGCTGCCGCCGACCGTTTCGACATTCCGCTCGCGTTCGACGAGTTCGGCGACTGGTGTACCGATCACTACGTTCGCCACGGCACGATGATGCCGGCCGACTGGGCGCGGCAGATCGGCGCGCACGACGCGATCTTCTTCGGCGCGGTCGGCGCGCCCGATATCGTGCCCGACCACGTCGCGGTGTGGGAATCGCTGATCAAGATCCGGCGCGAGTTCGATCAATACGTGAACCTGCGTCCGGTGCGCCTGATGCCGGGCGTGCCCGCGCCGCTCGCCGGACGCCGGCCCGGCGACATCGATTTCATCGTCGTGCGCGAGAACACGGAAGGCGAGTATTCGTCGGTGGGCGGCCGGATGTTCACCGGGACCGACCGCGAAATCGCCGTGCAGCAGTCGGTTTTCTCGCGTGTCGGCGTCGACCGCGTGCTCCGGTTCGCGTTCGAGCTCGCCCGCTCGCGCCCGCGCAAGCAGCTGACGGCCGCGACGAAATCCAACGGCATCTCGATCACCATGCCGTTCTGGGACGAGCGCCTCGCGGAAATCGCGCGGTCGTTCCCGGACATCGAAACGCGCAAATATCACATCGACATACTGTGCGCACACTTCGTCCAGAATCCGGATCGCTTCGACGTCGTCGTCGCCTCCAACCTGTTCGGCGACATCCTGTCCGACCTCGGCCCCGCCTGTACCGGCACGATCGGCATCGCGCCGTCCGCGAACCTGAACCCCGAGCGCCGCTTCCCGTCGCTGTTCGAGCCGGTGCACGGCTCGGCGCCCGACATCGCCGGCCGCGGCATCGCCAATCCGATCGGGCAGATCTGGTCGGCCGCGTTGCTGCTCCAGCACCTCGGTCGCGGCGAATCGCGCTACGAAGCCGCGGCCGCCGAAATCGTCGCGGCGATCGAATCCGTGCTCGTCGCCGGCCCGCGCACCCGCGACATGGGCGGCACGGCCAGCACTGCGGAACTGGGCGCCGCGATAGCGCACACCATCGCGAATCCCGCATCGATCGAGGAATGACCCATGCAATTTGATCACTACATCGACAACGCCCGCGTCGCGCCGACGACCGGCGAGCGGATCGACGTCGTCGACCCGAGCACCGGCGAAGCGTTCGCGACGATCGCGCGCGGCGACGCGACCGACGTGCAGCGCGCCGTTTCCGCCGCCCAGCGCGTGATGGGCGACACGCTCGACGGCCCGTGGGCGAAGCTGTCGCCGGTCGAGCGCAGCAACCTGCTGTTCGCGTACGCCGCGGCCGTCACGCAGCATGCGGACGAACTCGCGCAGCTCGAAGCGCGCGACACGGGCAAGGCGCTGAACACCGCGCGTACCGACGCGGCGGTGCTCGCGCGCTACCTCCAGTACTACGCCGGATGCGTCGACAAGCTGCACGGCGACACATTGCCCTACACCGCCGGGTTCACGGTATTGACGGTGCGCGAACCGATCGGAGTGACGGGCCACATCGTTCCGTGGAATTACCCGATGCAGATCTACGGCCGCTCGGTCGGTGCGTCGCTCGCCGCCGGCAATGCGTGCGTGGTCAAGCCGGCGGAGGATGCGAGCCTGTCCATTCTGCGGCTGGCCGAAATCGCGGCGGAGGTCGGCTTTCCGGCCGGCGCGGTCAACGTCGTCACGGGGTTGGGCGGCGAAGCCGGCGCGGCATTGTCGGCCCATCCCGGCATTCGTCACATCTCGTTTACCGGGTCGACCGGAACGGGCGCGCTGGTCGGGCGCGCGGCGGCCGAGCGTCACTGCCCCGCGGTGCTCGAGCTGGGCGGCAAGTCGCCGCAGTTGCTGTTCGACGATGCCGACCTCGACCAGGCGCTGCCCGTCATCGTCAATGCGATCGTGCAGAACGCGGGCCAGACCTGCTCGGCCGGCAGCCGCCTGCTCGTCCAGCGCACCGTCTACGAGCGCGTGCTCGATCGTCTCGCGCAGCAGTTCGCGCGGCTGCGTTCCGGGCCGCCGTCGATGAATCTGGAGATGGGGCCGCTCGTCAACGCCAGGCAGCATGCGCGGGTCCGGGCCATCGTCGAGCGCGCGCAGGCCGACGGCATTCGGGTGGCGGCGCGCGGCACCATCGCGGCCGGCGCATCGGGTTCGGGGTACTACCAGGAAGCGGTGCTGTTCCGCGACGTACCGCCCGACAGCGAACTCGCGCAGGAAGAGGTGTTCGGCCCCGTGCTCGCGGCCATGCCGTTCGACGACGAGAACGCGGCGGTCGCGCTCGCGAA
The DNA here is from genome assembly GCF_029522185.1 of Burkholderia sp. IO2. Taxonomy (NCBI): domain Bacteria; kingdom Pseudomonadati; phylum Pseudomonadota; class Betaproteobacteria; order Burkholderiales; family Burkholderiaceae; genus Burkholderia; species Burkholderia sp. IO2. Next base: position 18,365 of record NZ_JAKWFH010000023.1, read on the forward strand.
CGGCACGCAGTACGGCCTCGTCGCCGGCGTCTGGACGCGGGATGGCGCACGTGCGCTGCGCCTCGCGCGCAAGCTGCAGGCCGGACAGGTCTTCATCAACAACTATGGCGCGGGTGGCGGCGTGGAACTGCCGTTCGGCGGCGTGAAGGCAAGCGGATATGGCCGCGAGAAAGGCTTTGAAGCGTTGCTCGGCTTTACCGCGCTCAAGACCATCGCGATCAGGCACGATTGACGGCCACAACGGCGCGACGGCCTTCGGGCCGTCGCCGGGGAATCACCATGTCTCGGCTGACCATCGTGGGTGCCGGCCACGTCGGCAAGCGCTTCGGCAACCTGATCGTCGCGAACCGTGTCGTCGACGTGTTGCAGCTCCACGATCGCGACATCGCGCGCGCCGCCGCCGTGGAATTCGTCGGCGCCGGCCGACCGTTCCATCATTCGTCGAGCGATGCGTCGCTATCGAGCGACGCTTGCCGGCCGAGTGCCGACCTATCCCGTCTGCAAGACGGCCGGATCGATCTCGCGCGCCGTCAGCCCGAATCTCGCCATGCGAGCGCGATGGTCCGGCGAGCCGAGATACGAGCGAAGTCGCTGATTGAACGCCGCCAGCAGATCCCCGTTTTCCCGGTTGAATGAAAACGCGCCCAGCGGAGGCGTCCGCGGGCTGCCGTCGACATCCGACTCGTGCGCGACGGCCTCGATCAGCGCGCTGCCTATCCGGCCCGCCACGATTCGATTCCCCAACGCGGTGCTCGCATACGCATCGACCACGCCGGAAAGAACGGCCGCGATCGCGTCGGCCTGCTGTTCGAAGACGACGATTTGCCGCCGGCTCACGCCCGCCGCGATCGCGGAATCGTGCTGGACCTGTCCGGCAATGATGCCGAGGCGCGCGTCAGGACGTTCGGCAATCGACGCATAACGCCTGAGCGCCTTCGGATTTCCCGGGCGAACCAGAAAACCGTCTTCGATCCCCCACACCGGCACGCTGAACGCGACGGTATCGGCACGCTGCGGTGTCACGAAAAGCGGCACGTTCATGTCCCAGTGACCTGATGCAACGCCGGGCAGCAATTCGCCGAACGTCGCCGGGCAATACTCGATCCGGGTCACGCCTATCTGCCGGAGGATCGTCGCCGCGAGTTCGAGATCGGCACCGGTCGCGGTGCCATCCGCTTCGGTCCAGCCGAATGGCGGTTCTTCGATGTACGCAATGGTCACCTTCATCGCTTTCTCTCGCAAGCCGAAGAATCGATCAGGAATGCATCAGCTTACCGTGGGAAGTCGAGGTCCACTCAGCGTGGACAAAATTAATCCGGATGTAAGCAAGTTGGCGGCATTTTCCTGACGCGCCCGTCGATGCAGTCACCAACCCGAAACATCGCAGGCCCGATGCGACAGGCGTTCTGGCGTGACGGCATGAGCCGGCGCCACGCTACTCGACGCTATCCGTCACGTCCGTCATCCGGATCATGTGCGGCTTGATGCCGTCGTCTTCGGCCGTCGCGGTCTCCTTCGGATGAATCAGCGCTTCGAGTCGCGCCTTCGTCGCGATGAACTCGGGCGTATTGACCTGCGAATAATCGCGCGGCCGCGGCACCGGCACTTCGATCAACTCCTGCACCCCGCCCGGATTCGCCTTCAGCACCAGGATCCGGTCGGCCAGAAAGATCGCCTCGTCGAGGTCGTGCGTGATGAACAGGATCGTCACGTCGATGTTGCGCCAGATGTCGAGCAGGTGCGTCTGCATCCTTGCCCGCGTCTGGGCGTCCAGCGCGCCGAACGGTTCGTCCATCAGCAGGATGCGCGGACGGTTCGCGAGCGCACGGGCAATCGCCACGCGCTGCTTCATGCCGCCCGACAACTGGTGCGGATACACGTCGGCAAAACGCGTCAGCCCGACGAGATCGAGCCACTGCAGCGCCTCGCGCTCGGCCGCGCCGCTGCTGCTGCCGTTCATGCGCAGGCCGAACATCACGTTCTTCTTCACCGTGAGCCATGGAAACAGCGTATAGCCCTGGAACACCATCCCGCGATCGGCGCCCGGCCCGTCGACCGGCTTGCCGTCGAGCAGCACGTCGCCGCTCGTCTGCGTGTCGAGCCCGGCGAGGATCCGGATCAACGTCGACTTGCCGCAGCCGGACGGGCCGATCACGCACACGAATTCGCGCCGGTGCGTGCGGAAACTGATGTCGTCGAGCGCGACGCACTCGCCCTGCGGCGTCGCGAAACGCTTGCCGACGTGTCGCACGTCGAGGATCACGTCGCGCTCCTTCAGCCGCGCGAAGCGCTCGCGCACCGCGTCGGATTGAATCAGGTAATCGGGGACGGCTTGCGGGTTCTGCATGATGCCCTCTGCGGAAATCGGTCGATGGGGACGTGGGAGCGGACGTCACGCTTTCAGCGTGCGGTCCCACGGAAAGAGCCGGCGGCCGAGCAGCCCGAGCACGATGTCGGTGCCGAGGCCGATGATCCCGATCATCAGGATTGCCGCATATACGTTGTCGAAATGCTGGTAGCGCGCCTGCTGGCTGATGTACCACGTGATGCCCGAACTCGTGCCGACCAGTTCGGCGACGATCAGGTAGGTCCACGCCCAACCGAGCAGGATCCGCTGATCGCGATACAGGTCGGGCAGCACGCCCGGAATCACGACGTGCGTGAGCAGCTTCAGCTTCTTCGTGCCGAGTGTCATCGCGGCCTCGAACAGCCCGTATTCGAGCTTGCGCGTGGTGTTCGCGATGATCAGCACCTGCTGGAACAGCGTACCGATCACGATGATCGCGATCTTCGGCGCGTCATAGATGCCGAGAATCGCGACCATCAGCGCGCCGAACGCCGGCGCGGGCAGGTAGCGGAAGAACTCCAGGAACGGCTCCTGCAGCCGCGCGAGCGCACTGAAGGTGCCGCAGACGATGCCGAGCGGCACGCCGATCGCGGACGAAATCACGAAGCCCCAGAAGATGATGCGGATGCTGTGCCACAGGCTTTCGTGCAGCCACACGCCGTCGCGCGACGCGGGCGGCGTCGTGAACGCCGTGTAGAACGCGCGCAATACCTGGTGCGGCGCCGGCAGGTAGACCGGATTCGCGCGCTCGCCCTCGGGCACCGCCGCGTGCGCCGCACGCGCATGCGCGAGCTCGTCGTCGAACACGTCGCGGTCGATCTGCATGCCGGTCTGGAAATAGTCGACGCTGCCCGGATTCGTGATGCGCATCTGCGGATGCCAGATGAACGGGACGTAGCTGATCAGGCACCAGACGGCGAACGGCAGCAGGAAGGACGCCAGCCCGAGCGTCCATTGGCCGCGCGTCGTCAGCTCGCGGCGCACCGCGAGCCAGCCGGTCGTGTTGCGGGTCGTTGTCATCGGAATCTCCGTATCGTTTCGGGTGCCGGTCGCGCGGATGCCGCGGCATCGCGCGACCGGGCGTTCATTGCAGCGCGCCGCTGGCGGCCTGCGCGCGGTAGGCCCGCCAGCCGCCGAAGCGTGTGATGTCCTGCGCATCGTCGAGCGCCACGCTTTCGCACAGGAAGCCCTGCACGCGCGTACCGTCGGCGAGCGTCAGCGTGCCGATGCCGAGCGGCGCCGCAATTCCGGCGACGAAGCTGCCGTAGGCGTCGACCGGCATCTCCCAGACCTCGACCGCGATCGGTGCGCCATCGTTCGGCACACGCACGAGGCCCGGTTTCGCGACACCGCCGCTTGCTTCCGCGGACAGCGCGTAGAGGCGATAGGCCGGCGCGGTGGTGGTCGCGGTGACGAAGCGCGCGCCGCGCTGCGTGAGCTGCCCGTTCAACGGTTCGCCGCGCAGATGCGCGCCGACGACGGCCACCCGCACGACACCCGGGGCTGCGGCACGCGCCGACACGGTGGCCGCAGGCGGCCGACCGTCATCGACAGCGGCAACGCCGTCGCCCCACGCGTGTGCGAGATCGAGCAGCCGCGCATCGTCGTGTGCACGCCCGACGAACGTGATGCCGAACGGCAAGCCCGCATGCGGCCCGGTCGAGCACGTGCCCGCCGGCACCGCGATCGCCGACAGGTCGAGCAGGTTCACGAAGTTCGTGTAGTAGCCGAAGCGCGAATTGATCGCGATCGGATCGGCTTCGAGCGCATCGACGGTCGCGGTCGTCGCCGAGGTCGGCATCACGATCGCGTCGAGGCCGTCCCACGCGCGGGCTGCGTCGACGCGCAGCGCCGCCAGCCGGTCGAATGCGGCGAACGCGTCGGCGGCGCTGAAGCGCGACGCCCCGCCGACGATTTCGCGGATCACCGGATGCAGCGCGTCGGGCTCGCGCGCGGCGAATGCGCCGATCGCGGCCAGCCGCTCGGCGACCCACGGGCCGTCGTACAGCAGCCGCGCGGCGGCCAGGAACGGTGCGAAGTCGATCTCGACGACCCGCGCGCCGGTCGCGCGCAGCCGTTCGAGCGCCGCGCCCCACGCCGCGCGATACGATGCGTCGCCGAAGAATTCGAGCTGATCGGCACGCGGCGTGCCGAACCGCACTTGCCCGAGCGGCCGCGCCGGCTGCGCGCGCAACCCGTCCGCACCCAGCAGCGGCTGCCATGCGCGCCCGTACGGATCGCCTTCCGTCACGCCGTGCGCAGCGGCGAACACGACGCGCGCGTCGTCCGCCGAACGCGCGAACACCGACACGCAATCGAGCGACCGGCAGGCCGGCACCACGCCGAGCGTGCTCAGCACGCCCCGTGTCGGCTTGAGCCCGACGAGCCCGTGGAAGGCGGCCGGCACGCGCCCGGAGCCGGCCGTGTCGGTGCCGAGCGAGAACGTCGCGACCCCGAGCGCGACGGCCACCGCCGACCCGGAACTCGAGCCGCCCGACGCGTAGCGCGGGTCGAGCGCATTGCGGCACGCGCCGTAAGGCGAGCGCTGCCCCGAGAGCCCGGTCGCGAACTGGTCGAGATTCGTCTTGCCGACCGGAATCGCACCGGCCGCGATCAGCCGCTCGACGACGGGCGCGCTGCGTGCCGGCGTGTACGCGTAGGCGGGGCAGCCGGCCGTCGTCGGGATGCCGGCGAGGTCGATGTTGTCCTTGATCGCGAACGGCACGCCGTACAGCGGCAACGACGCGATGTCGCGTCCGGCCAGCGCGTCGGCGTACGGCATCATCTCGTCGCGCGTGAGCGGCCGGATCCACGCATGGTGCGGGTCACCCGCATCGAAGTGCGCGGCGATCGCGTCGACGAGCGCAGGCGGCGTCAGGTCCCCCGCCGCGTAGCGGGCGCGCAGCGCGGCAATCGCATGCACTCCGCGCAGGATCGAGCGTTCCGTCGTGCTCATGCGACCTCCTCGGCGGCGCCCGCCTTCATCACCATCAGCCGCTGGCCGGCCACCACCGCCATGCCGGGCGCGCAATCGATCGTCTCGATCGCGCCGTCTTCCGTTGCCGTCACCGCCACCTCCATCTTCATCGATTCGACGATCGCGACGACCTGCCCCGCGCTCACGCGCTCGCCGGCTTCGACCAGCACTTTCCACACGCTGCCCGACACGTCCGCGGCGATCGCCCGCTGCGTGTCGTCGAGCGCGCCCGCTACCCGTTCCGGTTGCGCATCGCCCGGCTCCCCCTCGCCGACATATTCCGCATGGCCGGCCACGCGCCACCGCTCGCGCTCCGCGTCGAACGCGGCCTGCTGCGTCGCCTTGAACGCGGCGATCGACTCCGCCTCGTCGTGCAGGAAGCGGTTGTAGGCGCGCAGGTCGAACACCGACTCCTCGATCTTCAGCGTCGCGCGGCCCGCGATGAAATCCTCACGCAGCGCACGCAGCTCGGCCTCGCTGACTTCGTAGAAGCGGATCTCGTCGAAGAAGCGCAGCAGCCACGACTTGCCGGCCTCGAATTCGCGCGTGGTGCGGTGGCGATTCCACATCTGCACGGTGCGGCCGACGAACTGATAGCCGCCCGGCCCTTCCATCCCGTACACGCACAGATACGCGCCGCCGATGCCGACCGCGTTCTCCGGCGTCCAGGTGCGCGCGGGGTTGTACTTCGTCGTCACCAGCCGGTGCCGCGGATCGATCGGCGTCGCGACGGGCGCACCGAGGTAGACGTCGCCGAGCCCCATCACCAGATAGCGCGCATCGAACACGATGCGCTTCACGTCGTCGATGCTCGCCAGGCCGTTGATGCGCCGGATGAATTCGATATTGCTCGGGCACCACGGCGCATCGGGCCGCACCGACTGCATGTAGCGCTCGATCGCGACGCGCGTCGACGGGTCGTCCCACGACAGCGGCAGATGCACGATGCGGTTCGGCACGCGCATGTCGGCCACGTCGGCGAGTTCGCGTTCGGCGGTCTGCAGATGCGCGAGCAGCGCGGCAAGCGGTAGCGTCCGCGCGTCGAACTGCACCTGAAGCGACCGGATGCCCGGCGTCAGGTCGAGCATGCCGGGCAACCGGTGCGCGTCGAGCCAGCCCATCAGCGCGTGCACGCGAAAACGCAGGTTCAGGTCGAGCACGAGCGGCCCGTATTCGACCAGCACGTTGCGATCGCCCGAGCGCCGGTAGACGACGCCGATGCCGCCGCCAGCCGACGGATCGCGATGCAGCACGCAATCGTCGAACGAGCCGGATGCAGCCGCGGCAACGTCATGTGCCGCCTCCACGACCGCGGCAGCCGGTTCCCCGGCCGATATTCCGGACGACACGCCCGCGCGCACGAACTGCACGGTATCGCCCGGCCGCAACTGCCCGAGCTTCCACAACTCGTCGCGCACGACCGTCACTGGACAGACGAAGCCGCCGAGGCTCGGCCCGTCGGGGCCAAGGATCACCGGCATGTCGCCGGTGAAATCGACGGCCCCGATCGCATACGCGTTGTCGTGGATGTTCGATGGATGCAGCCCCGCCTCGCCGCCGTCCGCACGCGCCCATCGAGGCTTCGGGCCGATCAGCCGCACGCCGGTGCGGCTGGAGTTGTAATGGACGGTCCACTGCGTGCCGTACAGCATCGCGATGTCGTCCGGCGTGAAGAAATCCGGTGCGCCATGCGGACCGTCGAGCACGCCGAGCGTCCATGCATGCGTCAGCGCGGGAATGTCGGCCGCGGCCAGCGTCGCGCCGGCATCGCCGCGCCCCGCTTGCGCGTGCAGATGCAGCACGTCGCCCTTGTGCAGCGCGCGACCGGCATGGCCGCCGAACTGGCCGAGCGTGAAGGTCGCCTTGCTGCCGAGATAGTCGGGCACCTGCAGCCCACCCTTGACGGCGAGACACGCGCGCACGCCCGCGCCCGTCACGCCGCCCAGCTTCAGGACCGCGCCCGCTCGTGCGCGCACGACCTGCCAGAACGGCGCCGCTTCGCCGTCGAGCGTGGCCGCGAGCGGCGCACCGCCGAGCACGAACAGCGTCGCGGTATTGAAGCGCAGCGTCGCGCCGACCATCGTGAATTCCAGCCCGGCCGCGTCACGCGGGTTGCCGAGCAGCGCGTTAGCAAGGTCGAATGCGCGGTCATCCATCGGCCCCGACGGCGGCACACCGACGCTCCAGTAGCCGACCCGCCCGGGGGCCTGCTGAACGGTGGTCTGCACGCCGCCGTCGAGCACGTCGATCGTATGCGGCGCAAACGCGAAGCGCGACAGGAAGGCGGTCGTCGGCGCGCCGCGCGCGAACGCGTCGGAGCCGACGACGGCACGCAGGTAGTCGAGGTTGGTCTCGATCCCGTACAGCTCGGTCTGGTCGAGCGCGGCACGCAGCGCGGCCAGCGCGTCGCGCCGCGTGTCGCCGCGCACGATCAGCTTCGCGAGCAGCGGATCGTAATGCGCGCTGATCTCCGTGCCTGCCTCGATCCAGCCGTCGACCCGCACGTTGTCCGGAAACGCCACGTGCGTGAGCAGCCCGGCGCTCGGCTGGAACTGCTTGTGCGGATCCTCCGCATACAGCCGCACCTGGATGCTCGCGCCGCGTGGTGCGACGGCGAGCGTGTCGAGCGGCGGCAGGTCGCCCTCCGCCTGCAGGATCATCCATTCCACGAGATCGACGCCCGTCACGGCCTCGGTCACGCAATGCTCGACCTGCAGCCGCGTGTTCACTTCGAGGAAATAGAACTGCCGCGTGCTCGCGTCGAACACGAATTCGACCGTGCCGGCCGACGCGTAGCCCACCGCGCGGGCGAGCCGCACCGCGCTCGCGTGCAGCGCATCGCGTTCGGCGTCGGTCAGGTCGGGCGCGGGGGTTTCCTCGATCACCTTCTGGTTGCGCCGCTGCACGGAGCAATCGCGTTCGCCGAGCGCGAGCGCCCCACCGCGACCGTCGCCGAAGATCTGCACTTCGATGTGTCGCGCATGTTCGACGAACTTCTCGAGATAGACGCCCGCATGCGCGAAGTTCGCGGCGCCGAGCCGCACGACGGATTCGAACGCCGCGCCGAGCTGCGCGGCATCGCGGCACAGCGACATGCCGATGCCGCCGCCGCCCGCGGTGCTTTTCAGCATCACCGGATAGCCGATCGCGTCGGCTTCGGCAAGCGCCGTCGCGACGTCGTCGAGCAGTCCGGTGCCGGGCAGCAACGCGACGCCGTGCGCGGCCGCGAGTTCGCGGGCGGTGTGCTTGAGGCCGAACGCGCGCATGTGTTCGCCGCGCGGCCCGATGAAGCGCAGGCCTGCGGCTTCGCATGCGTCGGCAAAGGCGGCATGCTCGGACAGGAAGCCGTAGCCGGGGTGCACGGCCTGCGCGCCGGTCTCGCGCGCGGCGGCGAGGATCGCCGCGACGTTCAGATAGCTGTCGGCCGCCGGCGCGGGCCCGACGCGTACGGCTTCGTCGGCGAGCGCCACGTGGCGCGCGTCGCGATCGGCATCCGAATAGATCGCGACCGATGCGATACCGAGGCGCTTCAGCGTGCGGATCACGCGGCAGGCAATTTCGCCGCGGTTCGCGACGAGGACTTTGGCGAATCTCATGTTGCCTCCCGCAGCGAACGTATCGGCCCGGAGTAACGCTTCAGCGCGTACTCCGGCTCCATGCAAAGCAAGTGCGCGTGGGGGCCGTTCATTCCGCCTCCCACACCATCAGGCGCACGGGTGTCGGGTTGTAGCCGTTGCACGGATTGTTGAGTTGCGGGCAGTTCGAGATCAGCACCGTGACGTCCATCTCCGCACGCATCTCGACGTACTTGCCGGGTGCGGAGATGCCGTCCTCGAACGTGAGCCCGCCGAGCGGCGTGACGGGCACGTTCATGAAGAAGTTGACGTTGCCGACCAGGTCGCGCTTGGTGAGCCGCGCGCCGGCGCCGCACGTGCAGTGCGCGATCGCGTTGAGGAAGCTGTCGCGGCAGTTGTGCATGTAGCGCTTGTCGAGCGCATAGCGCACCGTGTTGCTCTCGGCCGCGCACGCGCCGCCGAGCGTATCGTGACGGCCGCACGTGTCGGCGACGATCGTCGCCATCGGGTTGCCGTGGTTCGACACGAGCACGCTGCCCGCGCTCAGGTACAGGTTGCGCTGCGCGCGGATCGTGTCCTGCGCGCTGTAGCGCTCTTCGGGAGCGTCGGTGCGGTAGAACAGCGTATCGACGGCCTGGTTGCCTTCCAGGTCGAGAATGCGGAAAGTCTGCCCGCGCTTCAGGTCGTGCAGCCACGGGTCGCCCGCGTTCAGCGTGACGTCGTGGATCGCGTCGCGCGGATCGAGACGGCTTTCGGTGATCGGCATGGTCTCGCTCCTCATGCGAACAGACGGTCGGTGTTGGCGAAGCCGCGCGTGTTCTCCGCGCATGCGCGCCGGCACGGGTCGTCGTCGGGCGCGGCGCCGTCGGCCGGATACGCGCGGTACGCGATCAGCTTCACGGCTTTGGGCGCATAGTCCGGACGCGGATCGAGCGGATGCGGCGCGGTCGAGAACGCCGCGAGCGTATTCATCTCGAAGCGCAGGTCGAACGCGCTGCCGGCCGGCGAATGTCCGGCAACGAAATCGAGCGCGCCGTCGTCGCGCGTGTCCAGCTTGCTGAAGAAGTTGACGTTCGCGGCGAGGTCGCGTGCCGACAGCCCGTATTTCGCGAGCTCGAGCACGAGGCTGTCGCGGCCGTTGCGGATCATCGCGTTGCGATCGGCCTGGTACGACGACGCGCCGTACTTGTGCGCGAACAACCGCGCATCGCCGACGCCGCCGAGCGGATCGTGCCAGCCGAGCGTGTCGGCCGTGATCGACGCGATCACGCGCCCCATGTCCGTATACAGCGCATGGCCGCGCGTGAGATGCGCGGTGTGCTGCGCCTTCAGCGTATCGGCCATGTTGTAGCGTTCGAGCAGGTCTTCCTGGCGATGAAAGACGGCGGACAGGTTCGCGCCGCCGTCGACGTCGACGATGCGCAGTGCGAGGCCGCGGCGCAGGATGCCGGACCAGTGGGTTCCGGCGGGAATCAGCGTTTCCCACGCGACGTGCGGCGGCGGGGCAAGAATGGTTTGGGGGCTCGGCGACATGACGGCTCCGGGGTCGGTTGATAAAAGGCGTGAGAGGGCGACCGAACGACATCGCGACCTCCCGGGCTTTTATCCCTCCGTGGAGCCTCGCCGTTTCCTCTCATCGAGGCGAAGGCAAGACCGGATTGCTCTCGGACCAGACATCGCACGGCACATGCCGCACGACCGGAACCCTAGCGATCCTGAAGATGATGCAAATTGCTTCGCACCTCTCGAGCGTCGAATAAGCGAGTTGCGTGCCAGGCGCTGCCCAATGACCACACGACGCGGCTCGGCGGCGCGATGATGCATGGCATCCGAATGGCGGACGCATTTTCTTGCCCTCGCGGCGGGCGTGCGGCGCACCACGCGCACGCAAGCGCGCACCGGCGCAGTGCGCGTCGCGTGCTCGCACACTGCGCGCTCCGCGATGGCATGGCTATTGCTGAATCCGTGCACCGTCACCTCACGCACGATCCTTCATGAACAAGCTCGACCTGCTCCGACGCGTACTGCACGCGCTGTTCGCCGCCCGTTTCATCGAACTTCAGCGCCCCTTGCGCCGACGTTGAATCGGATGGCCGCGTGCCATTGGCACGCTTCTCGCTCGGCATGACGCCGAGAGGTGCGGCGGCGTCGCATCTTAGGGGTGCTAGGGTTCCGGTTCATCGAGCGTCTGGTCCGAGAGCAGCCCGGCGCGGGTTCATCCGTTCGCGAGACCGGATGCGCACGCGCTACACGGCGGGACAAAAGCCCGGGAGATTGGCGATGGCAACGGCCGTCGCGCCTCTCCGTGGCCGCCTCGTTTGTTCCGCATCCGCAGGAACCGGCCATGCAGTCGGAACGTGTGCTCACGCACGATCCGTATCGACGATCCCGATCCCGGTCTCCTGGAGAACAACGATGACCCGTCCCGCCCCGGCGTTCCGCCGCCTGCCGTCCTTCCGTTTCATCCGTCATGCATTGGGCGCCGCCGTTGCGGCCGCCACGCTATGGGCGGCGCCTGCCGCGCAGGCTGCCGCACCGCTGAAGATCGGCTACAGCGACTGGCCCGGCTGGGTCGCCTTCCAGGTCGCGCTCGACAAGGGCTGGTTCAAGGAGGCCGGCGTCGACGTCGATTTCGAATGGTTCGATTATTCGGCGTCGCTCGACGCGTTTTCCGCAGGCAAGCTCGATGCGGTCGCGGCGACCAACGGCGATGCGCTGGTAACAGGCGCGTCCGGCGCGAAGAACGTGATGATCCTGCTGACCGACTACTCGGCCGGCAACGACATGATCGTCGCGAAGCCGCCCTTGCGCACCGTCGAGGCGCTGAAGGGCAAGAAGGTCGGCGTCGAGCTCGGCCTGGTCGATCACCTGCTGCTCGAAACCGCGCTGCAGAAGCACGGGCTCAAGGACGGCGACGTCACGCTCGTGAATGCGAAAACCAACGAGCTGCCGCAGGTGCTCGGTTCGTCGGCCGACATCGCGGCGGTGGCCGCGTGGCAACCGAATGCGGGCGAGGCGTTGAAACGCGCGCCGGGCGCACGCGCGATCTTCACGTCGGCGGATGCGCCGGGGCTGATCTACGATGCGATCACCGTCGCGCCGGCGAGCCTCGCCGCGCGCCGGGCCGACTGGGCGAAGGTGGTCAAGGTCTGGTATCGCTGCGTCGCCTACATCAACGATCCGAAGACGCAGGCCGATGCGGTCAAGATCATGTCGGCACGCGTCGGGCTCGCGCCGGCGCAATACCTTCCGCTGCTGAAGGGCACGCATCTGCTCGACGAAGCGGCCGCGAAGCGCGCGTTCCGCAAGGGCGACGGGCTCGATTCGATCTACGGCTCGACGCGCAACGCGAATGCGTTCAACGTGCGTAACGCCGTGTACAAGCAGTCGCAGGACGTGGACGCGTATATCGATCCGCGGCTCGTCGACGCGCATTGACGGCGGCGCGCCTGCCGGCGCGGCGACGCGCCGGTGGTAACGCCGGTCGATCGTCTGCTCCGGGGTAACAAGCGACATGGCCTGTCCATGTCGTGCCAATGCCTCGTACGTCATCGACCGCCGTGTCCCCGACGGGGACGCTTACGCGAAGGGGAACGGGCCCTCGAAGTGCCCCACGTAACACAAGTGGGAGACCGCTGGCTGACCTCGACCTGCCCAGCGATGCAGCATGTATGCAGGGGGTTCGAGAAAAGAAGCGGGCTGCGCGTCCGCTTCAACGCGCAGCGCAATCTGAGTGGTCGTGCTCGGGCAGGTGAGTACCGGAACGCGCCCAAGACGCGTCTGCATCGACCGGTGGACGTGCCCGGCAAGAATGCGATCTACGTTGCTATGCCGCGCAAGAACCGCGGCAAATGCCTCCGCATTTCGCAACCCGTAGATGTCGAGATAAGGAATGCCGGTCATGAACGGTGGATGGTGCATGACGATAACCACCGTCCGATTGCGATGCTCGGCAAGTTCAGTGTCGAGCCACGCCAGGGTTTCGGCGTCCAGTTCACCGTGATGTAGCCCTGGAACGGAGGTGTCCAACGCCACGACGCGTAGTTCGCCCACGTCCAGCGCGAACGAGAGTGCGCCCTCGTCCGGAAGCCACGCGTGATCCGGGAACGCGGCCCGCAGATTGCCGCGGTCGTCGTGATTACCCGGCAGAACCACGAACGGTCGCCTCAACTCGACGAGCAATTCGCGAAGTTTTCGATACTCGTGTTCGGTGCCCTCGTCCGTCAGGTCGCCGGAGATGACAACCAGATCTGGCTCAGGTCGAATGCGGTTCAGCGAATCGACGGCTGCCGAAAACATGACATTGGAATCCACGGCGTCTTGATACAGGACGCCGTGAGGCCGGACATGAATATCGGAAAGTTGTGCGATGACCGTCACTCAGCGCTCCGTTGGCTTTGACCTGCCCGTACATCGATCGAGGAGATTTTAGGCCGGACAAAATTCGCCCATCGACAGAGGCTTTCGGTGACAACGGTCGTGCGCCACGCGCGCTCAATTGTGCGTCAGTGTGGCTGATGCGGGATGACAAGCAGACGCCGGGTGGCGAAGCACGAAAGGCGGCTTCTAGCCGGTAGCGGCCTCTCGCCACCGCCGACCGCAAGCCCGACGGGGAATCATCCCCCGACCCGCGCTTCCCGCTTCATACACGTCTCGGCAGCCGCACCGCAAACACGGTTTCCGTCTGATCGGACCGCGCGTCGATCCGGCCGCGATGCGCCTTGGCGATTTCCCTCGCGATGAACAAGCCGAGCCCCAGGCCGGCATCGTCACCCGTCCGTCCCTGACGCTCTTCCCCGCGCTCGAGCGGATCGAAAATGCGGTCGAGCATGCGCGGATCGATCGCCGGCCCGCTGTTGCCGACCTCGACGAACACTTCATCGCCGGTCGTCGTGGCCACCACCCGCACCGGGGTATCGCGCGCGCCGTACTTGATGGCATTGCCCACCAGGTTGCTCAGCAACTGCTGCATTCTCTGCTCGTCCCACTCACCCCGGAGATCACCGCGCATATCGACGGTAATTTCGCGATCCGGATGACCCGCCCGCAACTCGTCCACCACATTGACGAGCACGTGTGCGAGATCGATATTGCGGGGAACGACGTTGATGCCCAGCCCGAGCTGGGTTCGATTGAAATCGCAGAGATCGTCGAGAAGGCCCTGCATGCGGCCGCCGCTTCGGATCAGCCGAGCGGCGGCCTCCGATACGGCCTCGCCCGCATTGAGGGCGGCAAGATACGACGCCGTGAGCTGGATGGTCTGCAGCGGCGTGCGCATGTCGTGGCTCAGCATGCCAAGCAGCAAGTTGCGCGCCTGCTCGACCTGGTCGGTAAAGAAAGCCACGGATTCCGCCAGCGCTTGGTCGATCGCTTCGTTGAAGCGAATCATGTCGCCCATATCAGGCGGCGCCGGGTGACACGCATCGATCCACAGCCGCAGCACACTGGCACGCAGCGCCCGATACTCGGCTGCCAGCTGGTTGATGTTGAAACCCCGGCGGGCGCGCAGAACGGCATGCGTCTGGGCGGCCGTCTCGCTGGCGTTCGCCGGCTCGGGCGCGCGCCCCAGCGATTTCTCGTGTTGCGCTTCCCTCGTTTGCGGCGTCGCGATGTCCTTGGCGACGGCGGTCAGGATCTCGCGCGCGTGGTCGCGTAGCCCCTGCGAGTTCATGTGCCTCGCGGCCGGTAACAACGTGGCGGCAAACGCCTCCCACTGCACCAGGATCGGTTCCATGTTCCGTACGATGAAATCAGCAAGACGCATGTCGCCCCTCACAACGGAATGAACGGTGAACGCTTCTGTCGAACCGCACGATATCACTGAACAACGGCGTTATCCGACGATTCGATCGCCGCCGTCGTCATTTCCGGCCGCGTGGGCGGTGAATGCCCGGCGGCCAGGGCCCGGCGAACCGGACGATTCCCGATGCGCGATGGTCCTTTTCAGGGCCGAAGGAGGCTTCGATTCGCACGCTCGTCACGTCGGGCGGCTAGCATCGCCGATAATCGATGCGCGTCACCCCCGTTCAGCCGGACGCCGCCTTTCGGTTGCCGCGGCACCGGCAGCACGAACCTTGCTCCGCGCCCGTTCGACTTCCATCCGACGGTGGAGTCGGCCGCCTCTTCCCGCCACGGCCGGCCGCCCGCACGAAACCGCACATGCCCAGGAAAAAATCCAGCCTCTGGTTACGGCATCTCGAACTGTTTTCCATCGCGACCGGTGCGCGGCCGAAGAAGCGGGCCGGCAAGCCGCGACCAGCCACCCAAAAAGCCGCCAAAAAGGTCGTTCAACGCACCATCAAGCCGGCCGTCGCCGCCCCTGCCGCCAAACGGACGGGCACCGCGCCCGCCGCACGCGCGCCGTCGGTCGAGCTGCCCGGCACCTGGCTGCGCTCGTTTCATTCCGCCGGCCCGAGCGCCGGCCGGCTCGTGAACCATCTTGCGTATGCGCTGTATCTTCCCGCCGCGCCTGCCAAGACAGCAGGCATGCCAGCCATCGTCATGCTGCACGGCTGCAAGCAGACCGCCGAATCGTTCGCCGCGGGCACGCGCATCTGCCGTCTGGCCGAGCGAGCGGGGTTCGCCGTGCTGTTTCCCGAACAGGCCAAGACAACCCATGCGCACCGCTGCTGGCACTGGCATGGCGATGCGACCGAGTCCGAAGCCGCGGCCGTCGCGTCGCTGGTCGACGCCATCGTGCGGCGCCACGGCTTCGATCGCGACCGGATCTACGTGGCCGGCCTGTCCGCCGGCGCCGGGCTCGCCGCGGTGCTGGCGCTCCGGTATCCCGACCGTTTCGCGGCCGTCGGCCTGCACTCCGGCCCGGCCATCGCGCCGCCGTCGTCGACGATGGCCGCGATGAGCCTGATGCGTCGCGGGCTCCGCGACGATCCGATCGCCGCGCTCGACGCGTGCGCCGACGTCGCGTCCTATCCCGGCATGCCGGCCCTCGTCATCCACGGCGCGCTCGATACGGTCGTGACCGACCGGAACGCGACGCAGCTCGGCATCGCGTTCGCGCGGCTCAACCGGCTCGTCGACGAACACGGTGCGATCCGCGTCGGCGAGCAACGCAGCTACGCGCAGGACGATGCGGACTACGTCGATTATCTGAAGGGGGGGCGGCTGGTCGTCAGGGTGTGCATCGTCCGCCGGCTGCCGCATGCGTGGAGCGGCGGGGACCCGAGCGAGCCGTTCCATTCCGCCAAGGGGCCGGACGCGACCGCGATGTTCTGGCATTTCTTTCGTCGTCAGCGCCGCAAGCGATCGGCGTGACGCACGACGCTCGCAGCGGCCGCTTGCGAACGGCCGCCGTCATGACGTCAAACCCGCTGCTCCAGCGCTGCGGCGTCCGCGCGGTCGCCGGCACGCCGAACCGGCAACCGTATCCGGAAGGTCGTGCCGCGCCCCGGCTCGCTGGTCACGTCGATCGCGCCGCGATGACGCTCGACGATGCCGTGCGAGACCGACAGCCCGAGCCCCGTGCCCTGCCCGACCGGCTTCGTGGTGAAGAACGGATCGAAGATCCGCCGCACGACGTCGGGTGTCATGCCGGCGCCGGTATCGCTGATCGCGATCGACACCTGTTCGCCGTCGCTCGACGTGCGGATCGTGATCACGCCGCGCTCGGGAATCGCCTGCGCGGCGTTGACCAGCAGGTTCATGAACACCTGGTTCAACTGCGACGGCAGGCATTCGACGTGCGGGACGTCGCCGTAATCGCGCACGATGTCGGCCTTGTACTTGAGCTCGTTGTGAACGACGTTGAGCGTGCTCTCGAGGCCCGCATGGAGATCGACCACGCTCCATTCGTCGCTGGCCGGGCGCGAGAAATCGCGCAGGTCCTGCACGATGCGCCGCACGCGCAGCGCGCCGTCGATCGATTCGTCGATCAGCGTCGCGATCTCGTCGCGGACGTAGTCGAGATCCGCCGCGCGGTGCGCGGCCGTCAGCGCGTCGCGGGTGGCCGGATCGAGCTGCGGCAGCGCGGCTTCATGCGCCGCGACCACGTCGAGCAGGCTGCGCACCCACGTCTTCAACGTGTTGAGGTTCGCGCTGACGAAGCCGATCGGATTGTTGATCTCGTGCGCGACGCCGGCCGCGAGCTGGCCGATCGACGCGAGTTTTTCCGACTGCAGCAACTGCTCGTGCGTTTCCTCGAGCGCATGCAGCAGGCGTCGCTGCTCGTCCTTCTCCTGTTCGAGCAGCGCGTGCGCGGCCTTGCGCTCGTCGATCTCGGTCGCCATGTTCTCACGCGTGCGTTGCAGCATCTGCGTCGTCTGCTCGTAGCTGTGCAGCGCGCGTTCGAGTTCGCTGGTTCGCACCCGCACGAGCCGTTCGAGCGTATCGGTCATGCCGCGCAGGAAAGTGGTGCGCGCATCGAAACGGCACACGAGCAGCGTGACGACCAGCGTCGCCATCGTAAACAGCGCGACGGTCGTCGCGAGCCACGGCGCGTCGACGCCGTTCGCGGCGCCGCACCGCGCGTCCGGTGCGAAATGCGCGGCCGCCATCGCCGTGTAGTGCATGCCGGTAATCGCGATGCCCATGATGGCGGCCGCGCCGATGCGCTGCGCGGTCGCGTGGCGCGCCTGCTGCATGCGCAACGCCTGCGCGATCCACAGCGCGGCCGTCGACGCGACCACCGCGATGCCGATCGACGCGGCGAACAGCGCGGCGTCGTAGCGAATGCCGGGCTGCATGTGCAGCGCGGCCATCCCCGTGTAGTGCATGCCGGCGATCCCGCCGCCCATCAGCACGCCGCCCGCGCACAGCCGCCGCCAGCCCAGCCGGGCGCGCGTGACGACGTTCAGCGCGAAATACGACACGAGCACCGCGATCGCGAGCGAGGCGCCCGTTTCCTGCCACGCATAGCCGAGCGGCACCGGCAACGAAAACGCGAGCATGCCGACGAAATGCATCGACCAGATTCCGGTGCCCATCGCCGCCGCGCCGCCGCCGAGCCACGCGCGCTTGAGCTTCGGATTGTCGAGCAGCGAAATGAACGCGGCGAGGTCGAGCGTCGTATAGGAAGCCAGCGTCGCGATCGCGAGCGACAGCAGGACGAGCGGAAGGTTGTAGATGCCATGCATGATCGGGGCGCCCGCAACGAGTTGAATGCAGCGTCGCGGTGCGGGCGGTCGCACGCCCCGCGGTCGTCTTCGATATCAGGCCGGCGGCGCCCCTCCATTGGGTGCGTGCGCCTGCCCGGCCGGACGGGCCAGCACGAGAATGTCGAACGGCGTGCCCTCGCGCGTCTCGAAGCGGCGCACGAGCTCGATCTGATGCGCGGACATCACGCTGCCCTTCGTCATCAACAGCACGCCGCGATGCGTGCGCAGATCGTCGGCGAGCTCCATCCCTTCGCGCAGTTGCGCCGACCGGATCTCCGCGACGGACGCCGCGATGCCGAGGCTCGCCGGATCCCGCATCAACTCGATGAAGCGCGCGACCAGTTGCGGGTCGTAACGCACGTTCGCCTGCGAACGCAACACGTCGATCGCCTGCTCGATCGAATGCGGCGCACCGATTTCGCCATGGCGCAGCCCTTCGAAATCGCGCGCGATCGCGACGATCCGCGACCCGACCGGGATCGCGTCGCCGACCAGCCCGTCCGGCGTGCCGCGGCCGTTGAAGCGCTCGTACTGGTGCAGCACGATCGACGCGACCTTGTGCAACTGGGCGACCGGCGTCAGCACCATCTGCGCACGCAGCGGATGCTCCTGGAACACGCGGTGCTCGTCGGTCGTCATCCGCGCGAGCGGCTTGTGCAGCAATTCGTCCGGCAGCGACAGCTTGCCGATGCCGTGCAACAGCCCCGCGAAATAGACGTCCTGCGCGTGCAGTTCGCTCATCCCGGACGCCAGCGCGAGCCGCCGCGCGATCTCGCCGACCCGCATCGCATGCCCGCTCGCGGCCCCGCAGCGCAGCTCGATCATGCTCGCGCACACCTGGACCATCGCGGTGAAACTGCTTTTCAGGTCGCTCTGCGCCGCTTCGAGAAACATCACGGTCTGGCCGAGCTCCTCGGTGCGCGCGCGAACCTGCGTTTCGAGGTCGGTATTGAACCGGCGCAGCGCGTCGTTCTGCGCTTCGGTGAGGGCCGCCAGCCGCGCCGCTTCGCGACGCAGACGGCGCTGCTCCAGCGCCTGCTCGATGGTCAGCAGCAGGTCGTGATCGTCCCACGGCTTGTTCAGGTAGCGATACACGCCGCCTTCGTTGACGGCCTGCACGACCGACGCGATCTCCGCGTAGCCGGTCAGCAGGATGCGCATCGTGTCAGGGTACAGCGCCCGCGCGCGCGCCAGGAATTCCGCGCCGCTCATGTGCGGCATCCGCATGTCGGACACGATCAGGTCGATGTCGGTCGACGCCAGGATCTCGAGCGCGGCCTCGCCGCTGTCGGCCGTCGCGATGTCGTAGCCGGTGGGCCGGAATACGCGCCTGAGCGCCGACAGCACGTTCGGTTCGTCGTCGACGAGCAGGATCGACGGTACGCGGGCCGCTTCACCGGATGCCACCGCGGTGTCGGACGTTTCGGGCGACACGGCATTCAGGTCGTTTGTTGCAGATGTCGTCATAATCGGCCTCGGATCAATTATTCACGCCCTCTCTGCGACATCGGCCGGCCCCGCGTTTTCCACATTGGTGGAAACGCTAATACGTGCGTGTCGATTTCATTCGGAATCCATCACGCGAGCGCTACGTCGTCGCCGTGCCCGGTTCGCGCCGGTAGTAGATGTCCCATTCCGCTTCGCCGGTTCGCACGAAGCCATGCCGTTCGTAGAAGCGGTTCGAGTCGCTGCCGCGCAGCGCGCCGACGTGAACGGGCATCCGGTGTTCGTCGGCTTCGGCCAAAATCTCGCGCAGCACGGCGGCGCCGATGCCCTTCCCCTGATGCGCGGGCACGATGTACAGATGGTCGAGCAACCAGTGATCCGCCCTCGGGCGAAGCGTGTAGAACCCCGCACGCGAATGGTCGACTTCGACGAAACGGCATCGCGCCGGATCGAACGACGCGAGAAACCGTTCGCGCGCACGCTGCGGATCGAAACGGCCGATGCGCTCGAGGCTGTCGCGCATCGCGGCGATGCGGATCGCGACGAGCGCTTCGGCGTCGGCGTGCGTGACGGGGACGAAGATCAGGGGCATGGAGCTGACGCGATTGACGCGATGCGTGGGACAGTGTCTGATGTGCCGCTACCGACGATGCAGCGTTGCCTGACCTTACCCGATAAAGGATCGCGCGCAAAGCGAGCGGTCATGCAGCAACCGCTCGCCTCGCTCTGAACGAACTTCCCGAACAAACCGGCCTTTTGTTTTGTCCGGATAAGCGCCCGGCAAACGAGCCGACGAGATCGGCTCGAGGAATAAAAAACGCTGGCCAGTGAACTGGCCAGCAAATTGGTTCTGGCGATCCGAGGTTGGTGCGTGCCAGAACCACATGCATTAGACGGCCTGCGCGTACAGACGGACGGGCTCGTCAGACGACCGCGTCCCGAGAATCGGAGCGGTCCCGGACCGCGCCCGAGCAACAATCTGTGATCGCAGTTCAGGCCACGCTGGCGGAGGCGATCAGGTCTGCGCGCGCGCCCGGAAACGCGAAGACATCGTCGCGATTCGGCACTTCCCACGTTGCGATCGTCGCCGCCGTCGGAAGATAGTCGGGATCAGCCGACGCGACCCCGACCCACACGCCTTGCGACACCTGTTTGCCATGGAGATAAAACTGCAGCTCCCGGCCACCGCGTTCGCAAGTACACCTGATTCTCCCCACCGATTGGCCCAAGCCTCTGATCCGTGCGACCTGGTTGCGATCCAGTTCGAACATGGCACTCATCACCCCGTCGCAATCGCCGATGCCGAGCATGTTGCTGTCATCGGTGAATGTCCACGACGGATGCGGCGTGCCTAAGCGCAGCATGAAAAAATCTGCGGACGCTGAACCAACCATCATCTTTCTCCGGCAAAAAATACGTCGTCCTACCCACTGAAACTCGCCAAGAACGAACGCTCGTCCAGTCCTGTTCTCGTCGCGGCGCCTGGATGGCCGAGCGGGCGCCCCCCAATGCGTGACATTCGCCGGGCGCGACATTGAAAAACGCCCGCCGCCCGTCGCTTCCGAAGCACCTACACGCTTGCCTGACGCGTCACGGTTTCCGCGGCCATGTCGTCTGAACCGGAAAGCCTCACCGCGACAGCGGCCGCCGTCGTGCTCCCGTACACGTTGAGCGCGGTTCTCCCCATGTCGAAAAAGGCGTCGACGCCCAACAGCAGCAGCACCGCATCGGCCGGCAACCCGATCGACGTGAGGACGATGGTGATGGCGACGATCGCCCCGGACGGCACATTGGCCGCTCCGTCGATGGTGATGATCGTCAGGATCAAGATCGTGATCACCAGCGGCCAGGACCAGGCCAGGTGATACGCGTCGGCCAGATAGCCGACCGCAAGGGCCGTATAGAGCACGGCGCCGTCGCGATTGAAAATATAGGCGAGCGGCAAAATCGTGGACGCGACGCCGTATGGCACACCCAGTTCAACCAGCTTCTTCAGGTGCAACGGGTAGGTAATTTCGGACGAACGCGTCGTGAAACCGAGGATCAGCGGTTCCTTCACCTTCCTGAGAACGGCGACCGGCGACTGACCGGCAATGCGAATGACGATCGTGAGTACGACGGCCAGCACCGCCATGCCGAGATAGGCCACGCCCAGCAGTTCGATGAGCGAGTGCGCGCCGGTAAAGCCCTTGGCCGCCAGCAGTTGCGCGATCGCGGCGAAGATCGCGAGCGGCGACCATGCGATCACCCACTGGACCATCTTGAACAGCCCCGACAGCAGCGCCTCGAAAACGGCGATCGCAGGCTCCGCACGCTCCGGTGCAGCCGCCAATGCCGCGCCGAAAATGACGCC
This sequence comes from Burkholderia sp. IO2, assembly GCF_029522185.1. Classification (NCBI taxonomy): domain Bacteria; kingdom Pseudomonadati; phylum Pseudomonadota; class Betaproteobacteria; order Burkholderiales; family Burkholderiaceae; genus Burkholderia; species Burkholderia sp. IO2. The sequence goes on from NZ_JAKWFH010000023.1 coordinate 40,176, forward strand.
GAAAACGAGCACCGGCAGAGAATTCCCCGCGGCGAGCGCCGCAACGATGTTCGCGGGAATCAGGTCAACGAGAAACTTCGTCCAGTCGATGCTGGACGCGAGCGCTGCCGGCATCGATCCCGACTGCGCCATGCTCGCACCGAGCCCCGGTCGAAATGCGAAGTTGAGCAGCAGGCCGAGCGACGCAGCCAGGCCGGTCATCAACACGAAGAAGGCGATACTGGACAGCGCGACCTTTCCAAGCCGCTCGCGAAGCTTGCCCGCGCGAAAGACACCGACCGTGACCGACAGGAAGATCAACGGCATCACGACCATCTTGATCGCGTGGCCGAACATCGTGCTCAAGAAGCCCAGCTTCGCGGCAAAGCCCGGAGCAAGCACGCCGCAAGCGGCGCCCAGGACAAGTCCGCCAAGCATTTGCATCGGGAGGGAAAGCCCTTTATTTTTCGTGTTCATGCCGCGCCTTTAGCAGTTTTATCCGTGCCGGCGTACCGTCAACGATGTGGTTCCACATGTGCTGACGCGCCAGCTCGCCGTTGTTCGCTTCGATTGCCTGAAAGATGTGCAGATGCTCGATCGTGCCGCGCCGGACGGTTTCGGCGTCGCCACGCGGGAGTTCGTTCAAGGCGAGCGTCTGGGCCCGCAACAAACCATACGCCGACGAGATTCGAACGTTCCGTGCGGCAGCGAACAGCTCTTGATGAAACACCCAGCCGATACGTTGCTCGAGCATGATGTCCGCGACGTCCCGGTCGATCAGTTCCCGCATCTTCCCCGCCGCCTCGCAAAGACCCGGCGTGACGCCCGACCTCGCGGCAAGAAACGCCGCGGTACTCTCCAGCGCCAGCCGCATTTCAAAAATTTCGCGGAGATCGCTCGTCGTGGGCGAGGCAACATAGGTTCCACTCTTTTCGATGACGACGACCAGCCCTTCGGATTCGAGCAAATGCAATGCGCTGCGCACCGGCATTTGGCCGAAACCCAGTTCGTCGGACAGGCCGCGGTGAGATACTTTCTGTCCAGGCGCAAGGCGGCCGTCAAAGATCCTCGATCGGATCTCGTCGTAGGCAAGCTCTGCATCTGTCGAGACTTTCGACGTCATCTGTGATCGCAGTTAGCGTATGATTGGAAAAGAAGTGGCGGATAGGAAATTACCCTTACCGGCAATATCCGGCAACTGCTAATTTTGCGAGTGGGTATACCGAAAGAGAACTGCAAGAAAATCTGCGTCACGAAAAGAGCCGATAATTATATGATTTCACAAGATGTGCGCTTTACCATCTGTGCCGTCCGTGCGGAAGAAACCTATCCCCTCAGGGCCGCCATCCTGATGGCGGGAGATGAGGAAGGAAGTGCTTTACACGGCGATCTCGCCCCCACGACAACGCATTTTGCCGTTCGCGATAACGATACGATCGTTGCCGTGGCATCGGTGTGTAAAGAAGCACAATCCGGCGTTTCGAACGCCGGGGCCTGGCGCCTGCGCGGCATGGCCGTCCATCCGTCGGTACGTGGGCTGGGGTTCGGACGCCTGCTGGTCAATCTCTCCCTTCGCCATGTACGCGAACAGCATGGCACGCTGCTGTGGTGCACGGCCCGCGAGTCGGCGTATCGATTCTACGAAATGCTCGGCTTTAATCGCGATCCGGTGCCGATTTCAATGCAGGGCCGCGACGACATGAAATTCTATCTAATGCAGCGCGAGATCGAATGCTGAGTTTCGTCTGCGACTGGCGTTCGGTCGCAATCGGAACCTGTAAGGTACTGGTAGCTGGTCCGAAAATAGTGCGACGCACGGAAAGCTCACGTGCGACTAACGCGCAACATTCAATAATCTCCTTATCCGTTTCGATTATCGCAATCGACGCGCAAATGGACCGGTTACCGAGCACCACGCTTGGTGACCGATTTTCCGCGATGGCTTTCGGCTTCTCGAACGGACCTCATTCGACCGGCGCCGCGCAATCAGCGAGATCTGCCGACCGGTACTTTCCGCCCCCGATTGTCGCCCCTTTCAGCCGGATATCGTCCTCCGCCACATAGCGCGCATTCGCTTGCCCTTGTCGAGATCATCGGCATGATGGCGCGGACGTCGACAGCACGTCGCCCTGATGGCAGTTCCTATAAGGGAAACTCCGTAAGGCGCGAGGTCATCAAACGAGATTAACTTATATCAAACTAATTTTGACGGGAATTTATGTTCCTGATATGGTTTTTCCACCTGCAAAGTGCGACCACGTTGCAGGGGCGTGGCGCGCGCCGCGGCAGCACGGCTGAAGCGACAACGTAGCAAGGCAGCAGCTTTCGTTCACGTCGTGGCACCACGATCGTTCCAATCGAGCGGGTGCCGGATCGCTCGGGCAATACGGCGTTCTCCACACAAGATTGTAAGGATCACGAAATGAGTGAATCTGGTCCGCCGCTGTGGCGAATACGACGCTGACCGTCGCGACCGAAACGATGCGCAAGCCGTGCGCGTCACCTGCATTCGAATACAACAAAGCCGTTTCAACCCATCCCGAAACCCACTCCTGACAGTGAAATGCAGATGAAAAACAAGAAAATCAACATCAGCGTTATCGCGGTTGCCGCCTTCGCAGCATCGTCGGCAGCAATGGCGCAGTCGTCGGTCACCCTGTATGGCATGCTCGATGCGGGCATCGGCTATACGTCGAACATCAATGGTCACAGCCGGTTCGGCCTCGATGGCGGCGCCGCCGGTTCGAACAAGTGGGGCCTCAGGGGGCAAGAGGATCTCGGGGGCGGTCTCCAGGCGGTATTCAAGATCGAGAATGGTTTCAACATCGGCACCGGCGGCATCGGCGGCCAAGGGCCGATCGGCACCACGCGTTCGCTGTTCAACCGCCAGGCCTACGTCGGCCTCGCGTCCGAACAGTACGGCGCACTGCGCATGGGGCGCCAGCTCGACGCCGTGACGGAGATGGTTCAGGCCCTGACGGGCGACGTCATTTCGGCATCGACCTTCTCGACCCCGGGCGACGTCGACAACAACGACAACACGACGAACCAGAACAACGCCGTGAAGTACATTTCGCCGATCATCCACGGCTTCCAGGCTGAAGGCGCGTACTCGTTCGGCGGCGTGGCCGGCGCAACGGGTTCGGGTCAATCGTGGTCGGCGGCCGCGACCTACGCTCAAGGCGGCCTGACGGTCGCCGGCGGCTACTTTCGTGCGGTCAACCAGGGCGAGAACGGCTGGTTGAACGCAACGGCACAACCGAGTTTCGGGGGTGCGCTCGGCTATCCGAGTTCGGGCTACAACGGCGGCAATGCGTTCAAGAGCGCGGGCATCGCGCAAATCGCCGCGCAATACCAGGTAGGGCCGTACACGGCCGGCCTGCGCTACTCGAACGCCCAGTACCACGGCAACGATGGCCAGCCTTCGATCCACTTCAACGTGCTGGGGGCGCTGCTGCAGTACCGGGTCACGCCGGCGCTGTCGCTGGCGACCGGCTACACGTATGTGTACGGTTCCGCGGCCACGCCCAAGCAAGCGGCCGAAGGTCGCACGATGGCTTCGATCAACCAGGTGTCGCTGGGTGCCACGTACTCGCTGTCGAAGAGTACCGCGCTGTACGCGATGGGGGCCTACGTTCACGCGAAGGGCGCGCAGGCGTCGGCTGCCGACTTTGGCAACACCTCGTCGGGCGGCAACCAAGTGCAGGTCAACATCGGCATGTTCCACGGCTTTTGATCGCCGACTCGCCGGTCCGGACGAGTGGGCGCACGACGCCGGCGACGAAGGCTTCCGCCAGTTTCGTCGCCCCTTGCCGCCCGATCTGACCGGCGAGCCTAGCCACCCTCCTGGCTCGCCATGCCTTCCATCCATTCCTCGAACGCGGACACCGCCGCCTCGTCGGCGCGATCGGCGTTCGTCACCAGCATGTAGTCGTCGGCACGCCATACGGGCGCTGCGATGGGACACACGAGGCGCCCCTCGGCGAGATCGCGCCCGATCAGCGGCAGCGACGCCAGCGCGACGCCGAGCCCCTCGATGGCCGCGCCGAGCTGAAGATTCACATGATCGAATTCGACATGGCGCGCCGCCCGCAGATCGGCAGCCCCCGCTTCCTTCAACCAGTGCGACCACGCGGAGCGCGTCGTGGCCGAATGCAGCAGGGTGTGATGACGCAGGTCGGCCACGCTCTGTATCGGATGCTGGCGCAGCAAGGCCGGATTGCAGGCCGGCACGCGCAGGTCGGGCATCAACGGGCGCGATACGACGCCCGCGCCTTGCTCGGGACCGGAACGCACGCCGATATCGAAAGCGTCGGCGACATAGCGCAGCTTGCGCGAGGTCGTCGACACCCTGACGTCGATGTCGGGATACCGCGCGTGAAAATCGGCGAGCCGCGGCAGCAGCCAGCAAAGCGCGAAGCTCATCGGCACATTCACGCGCACGACACCCGATATCCGCTGCGTGAACGTGTTGTGGCGCAGCCGCACCACCGCGGTGCCGAGGCGCTCGAACGCGTGGCTGACGTCGTTCAGCAACGCGGCCCCTTCGTCGGTCAGCACGACACCGCGCGGACGACGGTCGAACAACGGCAGGCCGAACCAGTCCTCCAGCAACCGGATCTGCTTGCCGACGGCCCAGTGGGTGACATGCAGTTCCGCCGCGGCCCCCGCGAAGCTGCCGTGCCGCGCGACCGCATCGAACGCGCGCAGCGCATTGAGCGGAGGCAACTCCCCGCGGTGCGTCGCAGCATCCCGGCTCTCGTTCATGACGTGACTTTTTCTCTCCATTGACGCGATTTTAGCTCAATTGAAATGGCTGTCCCGTCAGCCATAAAATTCACCCATCGAGCCTGAAAACGATACCGCGCGCGGCTTCCATGACCCGCTCGCACGGAGCGAACGACGATGCGCCTGCCGGTTTTTTCCCCACCCGTCATGTCGGAAACCGCGCCATCCCGACGGCGCGTGCTATGGCTATCCTGCATTGCACACGCGATGCACGATGGCTATACGGACATGATCTATGCGTTGCTACCCGTGTGGCAGTCGGAATTCGGGCTCGACTTTGCGGCGCTGGCGATCCTGCGCGGCATCTACGCCGGCACGATGGCGACGCTGCAGTTGTCTGCCGGGCGGCTTGCCCAGCGTCTGGGCAGCCGCACGACCCTCGCACTCGGTACGTTGCTCGCCGCGCTCGGCTATGCGATCGCGGGCCTGTCGGGCGGCCTGCTCGGATTGGGCGTGGCGCTGGCGATTTCGGGCGGCGGATCGAGCACGCAGCATCCGATCGCGTCGGGCGCCGTGTCGCGCCTCTACGGGCGCGACGCGCGGGGCCCGCTGAGCATCTACAACTTTTCCGGCGATCTGGGGAAATCCGCGCTGCCGGCCGCCATTTCGCTGCTCGTGACCCTGATGCCGTGGCGCCACGCGCTATGGATCGTCGCCGGACTGGGCTGTGTCGTGGCTGCCGTCATCGCGTTGTGGTTTCCCGCCGTGCCACGTGGTGCCGCCGCAAAGACGACAGCCAAGGTACGAGCGTCCACTCAACGCAGCGGCACCGGAGCAAGCGGATTCGCCGCGCTGTTTTCCATCGGCGTGCTCGATACGGCCGTACGCATGGGACTCCTCACCTTCCTGCCTTTCCTGCTCAACGCAAAGGGGGTCTCGCCTCAGCTGTTGGGAACGGCTCTTGCACTCGTTTTCATCGGCGGCGCGGCCGGCAAGTTCATGTGCGGCTGGCTCGGCGCGCGCATGGGTATGGTCAGTACGGTGCTGTTCACGGAGGGCGGTACGGCGGCGTGCATCGTCGCGGTGATGTATCTCCCGCTGGCGCCGACCATGGTGCTGCTGCCGATTCTGGGCATGATGCTGAACGGCACCTCGTCGGTGCTGTACGGCACCGTTCCGGAGATGTCCGCGCCCGAGCACACCGAGCGCGCATTCGCGATTTTCTATACGGGAACGATCGCATCGGGCGCGATATCGCCCGTGCTCTACGGTTTTCTGGGCGACAGGATCGGTGTGCACGGCGCCACGTATGCGACCGCGTTGACCGCCGTCGCGATTTTCCCGCTCGCGCTCGCACTGCGCCCGCATCTGGCAAACGACTCGACAGGACGAACACCATGACGAAATCCCCCCACCCGCGCGTCGCCCTCGTCGGTCCGGGCGCGATCGGAACGACGGTCGCCGCCGCCCTTCACGAAGCCGGCCACACGCCGGTGATCTGCGGCCGCTCGGCGCACGCGCAGTTGACGTTGCGCTTCGATGGCGGCGAGATCGTCGTGCCCGGGCCCGTACTGACCGATCCGCACGCGATCACCGAACGGGTCGATCTTGTCTTCGTCGCGGTCAAGGCGACGCAGGCGGCGAGCGCCGCACCCTGGATCTCCGCGCTATGCGATGCGAATACCGTCGTCTGCGTGCTGCAAAACGGCGTCGAGCAAAAGACCGCGTTCGCACCGTATGCGGCCGGCGCCGCGGTGGTGCCGTCGGTCGTCTGGTTTCCGGCGCAACGCGAACCGGACGCGTCGGTGTGGCTGCGGGGCAAGCCCCGGCTCACGCTGCCCGATACGCCGGCGAGCGATGTGGTGGTGTCGGCTTTACGCGGCACGCGCTGCTCGCCCGAGGTCGCCGAGGATTTCATCTCGCTCGCGTGGCGAAAGCTTTTGCAGAATGCCGTGGCGGGACTCATGGTGCTGACCGGCCGCCGCGCCGGCATGTTCTCGCGCAGCGACATCACGGCCCTGGCGCTCGCCTACCTGCGGGAATGTCTCGAGGTCGCGCGTGCGGAGGGCGCGAAGCTGGGCGATGACGTGCCGCAGGAAATCGTCGATGGATTCCATGGCTTTCCACCCGATCTGGGTACGTCGATTCTTGCCGACCGACAGGGCAACCGCCCCCTCGAATGGGACTGCCGGAATGGCGTCGTGCAGCGGTACGGACGCACCCACGGCATTCCGACGCCGATCAGCGATCTGGTCGTGCCGCTGCTCGCGGCAGCGAGCGACGGGCCGGGTTGATCGCGCATCAACCGCTATCCAGCCTGACCGGCGCGAATCGTCGTCGCCGATGCCTCCAGTGAGGAACACGACGACGGCCCGTCAACTCGCCGCGCCCGGCTTGCTGCGATGGAGGCGGCGTCATTGCTCGTCGAGCTACCCCAAGTAGGGCTTGATGTTCGTCAGCGCACGCGAAACATACTCGTCCTTCTCCCCGACCGGCGCGACGTAGTGCAGCGCGCTGCGCGCGGCGTCCTCGCCTTCCAGGCGCGCGATGAGCCACGCGGCCAGATACTGCGAAGCAAAGCAGCCCCCCGCCGTGGCGACGTTGCCTCGAGCGAAGAACGGCTGATCCAGGACGTCGACGCCCGCCTCGAGCACCCACGGTTTGGTCGTGAGATCGGTGCAGGCCGGGATGTTGCCGAGCAAGCCGAGCTTCGCCAGAACCAACGTGCCCGAACATTGCGCGCCGATGAGCTGCCGGGCAGGGTCGAACTCGAGCTGCGCCATCAGTGCCGCGTCATTGACGACCTGGCGGGTTTGCATACCGCTGCCGATGAGGACGGCATCGGCCGTGCAAGCGTCCGCCAACGTCGACTGCGCCTGCACGGTCACTCCGTTCATCGAGGTGACGGCAGGCTCCGGACAAGAAAGGGTTACCCGCCAGCCCGGCTTCCTGATTCGATTGAGCACGCCGAGCGCAATGAGGGAGTCGAGCTCGTTGAAGCCCTGGAAGGTCACGATCGCGATATGCATGGAACACCCTGTATCCAGTCAGTCGCCGCATCTTGCCAGATTGCCGCCGCGAACGGCCGTGCTTTGCCGACAACTCAGTGTTACAGCCGGCCGGCTTGCCCTGATGGTCGACTTCATCCCGATACATCCCGGGCGGGCACACTCGCGCCGCCCGGGCAATTTCTCGCCGCTCCATGAGTCCCCGTGCCCCTGGCGATACAAACATACGACGAAAGAACGTGCGGCCATGCCGTACGACGTAATTGCCCGCCGCCACCCGGCCCGGGCCATCCGAAGCGACATCAATCCCGGTAAAAATTGACCGATCGAACAAATTGTTACCGTCGGTTTCAAAGATGCCCAAATAGCCGGCTGCCGCCTCGCTATCCTTCCGTCACCCACAATAACGATCCCACTTGGGGGTGACATATGAACAACATCATCAAGAGCGCCCTGTGCGCCGCCTTCGTACCATTCGTCCTTGCAGGTTGCGGCGGCGGCGACGACGGTGGCGGCACGCAAACCGGTACGCTGCACGTCGCGATGACGGATGCGCCATCGTGCGGCTTCGACCATGTGTACGTCACCGTTTCGCAAGTCCGCGTCAACGCCAACGCGAACGCCGCCGACAACGACGGTGGCTGGTCGACCGTTTCCCTCGCGACGCCGCAGAAGATCGACCTGCTGTCGCTGACCAACGGCGTGCTCGCCGATCTCGGCCAGACCGCGCTGCCCGCCGGCCAGTATCAGCAAGTTCGGTTGGTGCTCGCGCAGAACCAGGGCAACACGCTCGCGAACTCGGTCGTCCCGACCGGCGGCACCGAACAGGCGCTCGCGACGCCGAGCGCGACGCAAAGCGGCTACAAGATCATCCAGCCGTTCACGGTTCAGCCCAATACGCTGGTCGATCTCGTGCTCGACTTCAACGCCTGCAAGTCGATCGTCCAGCGCGGCAACGGCTCGTATGCGCTGAAACCCGTCGTCACCGCGATTCCGACCGTCGTGAGCGGTGCGATTTCCGGCTACGTCGCATCGGCCGAAGCCGGCGCGACGGTCTATGCCGAGCAAGGCGGCAAGGTCGTCCGCGGCACGGTGGCCGACAGTTCCGGCAAGTTCGTGCTGTCGCCGCTGATCCAGAGCTCGACGCAGGGCAATTACGATGTCGTGATCGTGCAGAACCACTTCGCATCGGGCATCGTCCGCTCGGTTCCGGTGGTCGTGAACACGACCACGGCGGTGTCGGCGTCGAACGCGCCGATCACGCTGCCGGCCTCGACGATGAGCACCGTCGGCGGTACGGTGACGGCGAGCGCGAACGCCTTCGTGCGTGCGCTGCAGACGATCGATGCGAACGCCTACGAGATCACGTCGAGCAACGCGAACATGGACACCGGCGCCTATTCGCTGTCCGTGCCCGCTGCCACACCGATCGTCGGCACCTACTCGGGTTCGCTGCCGGTCGCGCTGGCCGCGGCGCCGGCTGCCGCGGGCCAATATACGATCGAGGCCGACGCGGCATCGGGGGCGACCCAATCGGCAAACGTCAACGCAACGACCAGTCAGTCCAACGTCAACTTCAGTTTCTGACGAACTGACGGCATCATCGAAAGGGCCGAACGGCCCTTTCCTTCCAACGGGAGAACGAAGTGAAAAAAGGGGTGATCGCATTGCTCGCAGCGGCGAGCATGGTGGGCGCGCTCGGCGGGTGCGTCGCCTATGTTCCTGGCGCGCCGGTCGTGGTCGCGCCGCAAGGCGGGCCGGGAAATGGCTTCTGTCCGCCGGGACAGGCCAAGAAAGGCAACTGTTGACGAAAAGCCCGCGCCTCGCGGGCTTTGTTTCGTCCGTCTAGCAAGCCGACCGGCGGCCACGCCAGTCGTCTGCACGCATCCCCGCTTTCCCGCTCGTCACTCCGCCATCTTCGGCGGCCACGCATGGCCTTCGGCCTGGCAATGCCGACACCACGCATACAGCGCGTCGTACATGACGAGACCATGTTCGAGCATGTCGTGATCGTCGGAAAACATGTCCGACAGCCCGAGCGAGATGGCATAAAGCCCGCTGGACTGCGGCGTCAGATCGAGTCGCGACGTATCCGCGCCGCGAATGATGCGGGCCATGTGCTGCAACGCGCGATCGTCGGCCAGACCATATTTGTCGAGAAACGCATCGAAGCTGCATTGCTCGCCGACGTGCGTCAGCTCCACCCCCGGAATGTCGTACGGAATCGCACCGGTCTCGTCGGCGATCCGCAGCACGTCGGCCGGCGCAACGTACAGAAATTCGGGTGTCTCGTCGATGAACCGGGCAATGAGCCAGGGACACGCCACCCGGTCGATTTTCGGACGTTGTCGCGTAATCCATTGCATGGCGGCCTCCACGGTCAGTGATGCAACAGCGGATACACGATCAGGCCCAGCACGGCGGCTCCGCCCACGACCACCGGCTCCGACAGCTTCTTGAACCTGACCAGCAACACGATCGTCGCGAGCGCCACCAACGCGGTCGGCACATCGACGATCGAACGCCGGGCCAGCACGATCACCGACCCCGTGATCGCGCCGACGGCCGCGGCCGTCACGCCGTCGACGAACGCCAGAATCGCCGGCAGCCTGCCGTACTTCTTGAAGTACGGGGCCGGCAACACCGTGAACAAATAGCACGGCAGGAACGTGCCGGCAGCCGCCACGCATGCACCGGGCAACCCGGCCACCAGATAGCCGATGAAGCCCACCGTGATCACGACCGGGCCCGGCGTGATCATCGCGACCGCCACGGCGTCGACGAACTGCTTCTCGTTGAGCCAATGGTGCTCGGTGACGACGCCGCCATAGAGGAACGGCACGATGGCAAGCCCCGAGCCGAACACGAACGCGCCGGCCTTCGCAAAGAACGCGGCAAGTTGCGCGAGCTGCGGCCAGTCGACGATACCGAGCCACGCGCCGGTGGCGGAGACGGGCAACACCATCGCCGCATTGACGCGCCGTTGGCGTAGCCACCTGGGCGGCGCGCGCGTGAACCAGACGAGCAGGCCCGCCGCGAGAAACAGCCACGCCACTTCCGATTCGGTGATCACCGTCACGGCGACCAGCGCGAGATAGATCGCCCACAGCAGCTTGTCGTGGCCGATGCTTTTCGCGGTCAGCTTGCGCGCGCTGATCGCGATGATGCCGATCACCGCCGCGCCGACACCGTAGAACACCGACTGCATCCACGTCAGGCCGCCGAATCGCGTGTACGCGTAGCCGAGCCCGACCACCATCAGGAACGACGGCAGCACAAACGCGATCCCGACCAGCGTCGCGCCGACGATGCGGTAGTGCACGTAGCCGAGATAGATCGCCAGTTGCGCGGCAAGCGGGCCCGGCGCGAGTTGCGCGAGCGCCAGGCCTTCCTTGTAGTCCGCGTCGGCGATCCATCGACGCGTGTCCACGAGATCGCGATGCATGTAGCCGGCGAGCGCGACCGGTCCGCCGAAACCCGTCGCGCCGAGCCACGCGAAGTACCTGATCAGTTGCCACAACGTATAAGCCGGGCGGTCGCGATGTGTGTTCATGTTCGGGCGAGCAACAAGGTCAGGGTTGGCGGTTGCCGCGGAAATGCACGTACAACGAATCGAGTACGGCGCCGATCTCCGTCAACAGCGCATCGTCGTCGGCGAGACGCTTTCGGGCACCGGCGAGAATGGCCTCGAACCCGCCGGCTTCCGGCACGGTCGCGCCGCCCACATCCAGCGCATGCACCATGGCGCCCAGCCGGACGAGTCCGTCGTTGTCGCCGAGCCCGAAGCTGGCGACCAGTACCTCGAACGACACGCGGTCGCCCACGTGCGTGAACGGCGCGCCGTCGAAATCGAAACCGAGCGCGTCGGGCGGGCAATCGGCGAGGTTGTCCAGCCACACGAAGCGTGCATGCGGATCGATGAAACGCTGAATCAGCCACGCGCTGGCGACGCGATCCACCCACAGGTGACGGCGCGTCGCCCACAGCCTGCCCTGATACTGCGCAGGGTCGCGGCGTGGAATGCCGCGCTGGGCGGCATGCGGCTCGCCGGGCGAGCGCAACGCTTCGATCGCGGCGGTGAAATCCCGCCATTGCGCATCCGCGCGCAGCGAGGTTTCACCGGGAAAGAAATCGATGCGTCGAATCGCCTCGTACGTGCGAGCGTGGCGGCGTTGCATGCGATTGAGATCGGCTGCCGCCAGTTCGGGCAGCGTCTTGCGAGCCTCCGAAAGCTCGGCGAGCCAGCCCGTGTAATCGGCCGCGCGATCGAACAGCGCCTTGTACGCGTCTTCGTCCGCGGGGTCGTCCGCACGGACATCCAGCAACCACGCCTGCCCTTCGCCGTTACGGGCCTCGTCGGCGAGGTTACGCAACTGCGCCGCCTGCTCGGCATGCGCGGGCAACAGGTAAGCGCCGTCCCGCAGTGCGCCGCAGCCGAGCGCCTTGACGGTACGCCAGATGCGCATGCGCGCGGTCGCGCCGGCAGTCGGCAGACTGACGATCAACAGGAGCCAGGAAGTCGGGACCGGATTCATGAAGGCAGCATAATGGGCTGTCGCGAACACTGCAATTCAGTAGAGATCGCTACAACGCTTCGTCAGCCGGAAGCCCCACTCGACGCATGGAGCGCGCGCGCCGCACCTGACGACCGGACCGCTCTCGTCGCCGGACCGCAACGCACACGCCGACCGAAACCGGATACGCAATCGCCCCCGCACGGGATCGTTACGATATCCTGCGAATCGAGCGGTTCAACGCATAGACTGAACACACATCACGGCGAACGCCCGTCACTCCATCGCACGCTTTCCCCGCCGCCGTTCCGAATGCAGCCGGGCGGCAAACGCAGGCCCATCTACGAAACCGCTCCAATGACAATCGATCCCGGCTCCATTCCTTACTATCTCGTCCTTCGGGCCGGCTGGCCACCGTATGTGCTGAATTCGGATCGTCAAGTGCTGCGCCGCCAGGCGAGTCCGCTATTGCTGGCATTCGCGCGCACGCGCGGCGCAATCGCGCATGTCGACGACAGCGCGTGGAACGTCTTCTCCGACAGCGAGGGGCTCACAGTAGTCGAACGTCGCGAGACCGGGTTCTTTTCGCTGGTCGCGGGCGACGAGACCGAACGTCAGTTGCATTTGCTGACGACGCTCTGACGTCGTCGCCGGGCGTGCCGCTGCGTACTTGCGGCCACCGAATAAATCGACCGCTCGGCAAACGATGCGCGTATGATGGGTCCATCCGCGCGATCAGCCGTCCTTTGGCCGTTCGCCCCTCCACCCGCCCGCTTGCTGCATCGCCCCGCCTTCGCGCTGCAACGTTGTCCCCTTCACCCACTGGCCCGTCCCACAACGGAAGTACAGGCCGGATGTGTTCGCCCATGCGACTCGTCGTGGCCGAACGCCAGGAGTTCGTCATGAGCATGCACGTCTATCGTGGATTCGAGATTTATCCACTGATTTACTCTCACGTGGCCGCGCCGCATGGCTGCCCGCACAACTACGACGCCGGGTTCGACGCGGCAGTCAAGATTTGCCTGCGCGGCACCACCGATACGCTGACGCAGAGCCAGACCTTCAGATTGCGCGACACGTCCCCCTTCGACAACGCCGGTGACGCGCGTCGTGCGTCGGTCCGCTATGCCGAGAACATCATCGACGACAATCGCGGCAAACAGGGATTCTTCGCCAACGCGAGCTGACGCGGCTCGTCAATGCCATACACTTTTTCGGTATTTTGGAGGTCGAAATGATCATCGACGAACTGCTCGGCTTGATCAGACGGCGTGAAGTCACCCGGCTCGACACCGCCGTGCCCGCCGGAATCGCCGATTCAGCGATGTGCCATCAACCGGAGCTCCACATGTTCATGGCGGTACGTGCGCTATCGATCGGAGCAGGCTATTCGGAATTCGAATCCGACGAGATAGCCAGCGCCGTCATGACACGGCTCGGCTAGCCTTCCGTTCCAACCGCTTTCCAGACAGGATCTACATGACGACAATTACGCCGAAGCTCAACGAACCGATCGATGTCGCACTGCGGCGATTCCGGCGCGACATCGAGAAAACCGGGCTGATTCGCGAGCTGCGCAGTCGCACGAGCTATGAGAAGCCCACGACGGAGCGCAAGCGAAAAAAGGCCAGCGCCGTTGCCCGACAGCGCTTGCAGACGAAGCGCCTGCTTCCGCCCCGGAAAATGTACTAGGAGCCCATCGTGTACAACATGCCGGCCGACGCGCTTCCGTTCTTCCCGTTGACGAAATGCGAAGTCGATTTCGATCGGCAGAACGACATGGTGACACTGCTGCCGAGCTTCTATGCCTTCGGGTGCGAGTACACCAGCCGCGGGTTTCTGATCGCGCGCGGCGATGCGTTCAAGCTGATTGCCGCGCTCGAGAAGGCGCTCAGCGTGCAGGGGTGAGCCGGCACCGGCACGGCAGCACGCTCGTCGGATTGCCGGTGTCGATGTCCTGCATCATCAGGCAGTCGCCGCGCGCGAGAATCCCCAGCCCGACACGCGCCGCCGACAGAAGCGCCTCGTTGTCGTTGCCGATCATGCTGCAGCCTGCGTTGATCGCATGTTGCTCGCCGTCCGGCGTCCGCTTCCCCTGCGGATACGTGTGCAGCCCGGTGACAGGATGCAGCGACCGCCCATGAAGGCCGCGGGCCGACTCGACGTCTCGTCGTCTCCGCGCAGGCACGCCCGCACATGCGATCCACGACGTCCGGTGATAAGCTCAGCATCGACGCACCGTCGCGCGTCCGTCACCCGACCGACCCCATGCCTCCCGCGAGTCCGCTCATGCCCATCGCTCCCGCTGTCGTCTCCGCCTTCACGCCCACCGGCAAGCTCCGCGCCTCGATCAACCTCGGCAACCCGATCCTCGCGAACCGCGACCCGGCGACGGGCGAACCGTTCGGCGTCTCGATCGACCTCGCCCGCGCCTTCGCCGAGCGCCTGTCGGCCGACCTGGAACTCGTGGTGTTCGACGCCGCTGGCAAATCGGTGCAGGCGCTGACCGACGAGCGCGCCGATTTCGGCTTCTTCGCGGTCGATCCGCTGCGCGGCGAAACGGTCGCGTTCACCGCGCCGTACGTGCTGATCGAAGGCTTCTATCTCGTTCCCGACGCCTCGCCGATCCGCACCAACGCGGACGTCGACCAGCCGCACAACCGCGTGGCCGTCGGCAACGGCAGCGCGTACGACCTGTTCCTCACCCGCGAACTGAAAGCCGCGCGGATCGTGCGCGCGCCGACGTCGCAAGCCGTCGTGTCGACGTTCGTCGAGCAGCAACTGGAGGTGGCGGCCGGCGTGAAGCAGCAGCTCGAAGCCGACGCCGCGAAAACACCCGGCCTGCACCTGCTCGACGAGCGCTTCATGGTGATCCGGCAGGCGATGGGCGTGCCGAAGAGCCGCGGCGACGCGGCCGCGGCGGCCCTGAACGCATTCGTGGAAGACATGAAGGCGTCCGGCTTCGTCGCCGATTCGCTGCGCCGGCACGGCATCACGGGTGCATCGGTCGCGCCGGCCGGCTGATCGAAAACCGTGGGCCGCCGCGCGCAACGCGCGCATTCGCCGACCGCCGGGATCGTCCGGTGCGTGGCGCAGGCCCGCGATTTCAGCACGAGGCAGCGGGATCTCCGTGCGCATGACCGGGGCGAAACGCGCGGCGCCGGTCGTCGCAATGCGGCGGCCTTCATACAAGCGACGTGCTGCTCCGCACAAACCGGCATCGGGTTGCACCGGCGTCGGGCACGAAGCGCCACCGGTGCAATCGCCGTCGCCCGGACCGGCCATCACCCGGCGCTAGCGCAAACCCGAACCCGGTTGCACTGTTCATCGTCATTCTGGTCCTGTATCGTCCTTCCATCCCCCGATTGCGAAACCGCTGCATGGGAGGCTCACGATGCGCAAAAAGAATGCTGCAGCCGTCTGGATCCTGATCGCGATGGTGGCAGGCATCGCGATCGGCTACATGGTCTTCACGAGCTTTCCGGACAAGAAGGCCGCCGCCGAAGTCGCCGGGTACATCTCGCTCGTCTCCGACGTGTTCCTGCGCCTGATCAAGATGGTGATCGGGCCGCTCGTCTTCTCCACGCTGGTCGTCGGCATCGCGCACATGGGCGACGCGGCGTCGGTCGGACGCGTGTTCGCGAAATCGATCGCCTGGTTCATCACCGCGTCGCTGGTTTCGCTGCTGCTCGGGCTGCTGATGGCGAACCTGCTGCGGCCCGGCGACAATCTCGGCTTGCCGCTGCCGGACATCGGCGCCTCCGCGAACCTCGCGACGTCCAAGTTCACGCTGAAGGATTTCGTCGGCCACATGGTGCCGAAGTCGTTCGCCGAGGCGATGGCGAACAACGAGATCCTGCAGATCGTCGTGTTCTCGATGTTCTTCGGCGTCGCGCTCGCCGCACTCGGCGACCGCGGCAAGGTCCTCATCGCCGCGATCGACCAGCTGTCGCACGTGATGCTCAAGATCACCGGCTACGTGATGAAGCTCGCGCCGCTCGCGGTGATGGCCGCGATGGCCGCGACCGTCGCGGTCAACGGGCTGTCGGTACTGCTGAAGTTCGCGGTGTTCATGGGCGACTTCTACGTGAGCCTGTTCCTGCTCTGGGCACTGCTCGTCTGTGCGGGGCTCGTGTTCCTCGGGCCGCGCGTGTTCAAGCTGCTGGTGCTGATCAAGGAAGCGTTCATGCTGTCGTTCGCGACGGCCAGCTCCGAAGCCGCGTACCCGAAGATCCTCGATGCGCTCGACCGCTTCGGCGTGAAGCGCAAGATCTCGAGCTTCGTGATGCCGATGGGCTATTCGTTCAACCTCGACGGCTCGATGATGTACTGCACGTTCGCGTCGCTGTTCATCGCGCAGGCGTACAACATGCACCTGTCGCTCGGCACGCAGATCACGATGCTGCTGGTCCTGATGCTCACGTCGAAGGGGATGGCCGGCGTGCCGCGCGCATCGCTCGTCGTGATCGCGGCCACGCTGCACCAGTTCGGGCTTCCGGAGGCCGGGCTGCTGCTGATTCTCGGCGTCGACACGTTCCTCGACATGGGCCGCTCGGCCACCAATGCGGTGGGCAACTCGATCGCGAGCGCGGTGGTCGCGAAATGGGAAGGCCAGCTCCTGTCGGAAGCGGAAGCCGAAGCCAACGCGGCGCGCATCGAAGCGGAACAGGAAGCGACGATCGCACATCCGACGGAAGTCTGACGGAGGCCCGGCGATGAAGATGCAGCGATTCTGGCGTGCGCTCGCGCTCGCGGGCCTGCTTGCGACGGGCGCGACCGCGCGCGCGGAAGATGCGCCTTCGACGCTGCCGCGCGTCGAGCCGTTCGCGCCGGCCCAACTGACCGGCACGCTCGCGAAGGTGCACGGCAGCGGGACGATCGCGCTCGGCTATCGCGACGCGTCGATACCGTTTTCGTACCTGAACGCGCGCAACCAGCCGATCGGCTATTCGATCGAGCTATGCAAGGCGCTCGTGTCGTCGATCGAGGATGCGATCAACCGGAGCCTGACGATCCGCTGGGTGCCGGTCACGTCCGACACCCGCATCGACGCGGTGGTCAGCGGGAAAGTCGATCTGGAATGCGGCTCCACGACCAGCAACCTCGAGCGCCAGAAACGCGTGGCGTTCTCGCCGATCATTTTCGTGGCCGGCACGAAGGTGATGGTGAAACGCGGCGCGCCGATCCGCTCGTTCCGCGACCTCGCGGGCAAGAAAGTCGCGGTGACGGCCGGTACGACCAACGAGAAGGCGCTGCGCGACCTGAACGACAAGTTCCGGCTCGGGATCCAGCTACAGGTGGTGCCGGACCATGCGCAGGGTTTCGCGCTCGTCGCGAATGGCGGCGCCGACGCGTTCGCGACGGACGACGTGCTGCTGTACGGCCTCATTGCCCAGAATGCGGGCAAGGGTGGCCAGTACGACGTGGTCGGCGACTTTCTTTCGTACGACCCGTACGGAATCATGTTCCGCAAGGACGATCCGCAACTCGCGCAGGTCGTGAAAACCACGTTCCAGGAATTGGCCGCCGACGGCGAGATCGCGCGTCAGTACAAGCGCTGGTTCCTGCGCCCGCTTCCGTCGGGCTTGAGTCTGAACCTGCCGATGAGCCCGCAACTGGAGACCATCATCGAGACGATCGGCGTCAACGGGAGTTGAGCGCGTCGACATGAACGACGAAACACGCGCGGCCCCGATGCCTCGCCAGGCACCGGGGCCGCTCACCGGACACGATGCGTTCAGCCGACCCGCGCCGCGCCCTGCTGCTCCGCTTCATCGTCTTCGCTGGCCGTTCGTGCGAGCACCGGCTTCAACGCCTGCCCCGTATGGCTCGCGCTCACCTTCGCGAGCGCTTCCGGCGGCGCCGCCGCGACGATCGTGCCGCCGCCCACGCCGCCTTCCGGCCCAAGATCGATGATCCAGTCGGCTTCCGCGATCACGTCGAGGTCGTGCTCGATCACGACGACGCTATGCCCGGCATCGACCAGCCGATGCAGCACACGGATCAGCTTCGCGACGTCGGCCATATGCAGGCCGACCGTCGGCTCGTCGAGCACGTACAGCGTATGCGGCGCCTTCTGGCCGCGCCGCGTGATGTCGTCGCGCACCTTCGTCAGCTCGGTGACGAGCTTGATGCGCTGTGCTTCGCCGCCGGACAGCGTCGGCGACGGCTGACCGAGCGTCAGATAGCCGAGCCCGACGTCCTTCATCAATTGCAACGGATGCGCGATGTTCGAAATCGGCGCGAAGAACTCCACCGCCTCGTCGATCTCCATCGTCAACACGTCGCCGATGTTCCGGCCGCGCCACGTGACGGCGAGCGTTTCCGGATTGAAGCGCTGCCCGTGGCACACGTCGCACGGCACCTTGACGTCGGGCAGGAAACTCATGCCGATCGTGCGCACGCCTTGCCCTTCGCAGGCAGGGCAGCGCCCATCGCCGGTATTGAACGAGAAACGCGATGCCGTATAGCCGCGTGCGCGCGCCTCGAGCGTATCGGCGAACAGCTTGCGGATCGTGTCCCACACGCCGATATAGGTGGCCGGACACGAACGCGGCGTCTTGCCGATCGGCGTCTGGTCGACTTCGAGCACGCGATCGATCTGCTCCCAGCCGCTCAGCGATTCGCAACCCTGCCATGCGTGCGTGACGTTCAGCGACGGCCGCGGTGCGCTGCGCGCCAGGACGCTCGAACGGCGATTGGTGGCCGGCGCGTCCTGCTGCGCGGCCTTGCGCGCACGCCGCGTGGCCGGCGACGACAGCACCGAGCGGCCGACCGCATCCAGCAGGTTCGTCATCAGCACGTCGCGCGCGAGCGTCGACTTGCCCGACCCGCTGACGCCCGTCACCGCGACGAGCCGCGCGAGCGGAATGCCGACCGTGACGTCGCGCAGGTTGTGCAGCCGGGCGCCATGGACGGTCAGCCACGCTTCCGGCACGGCCGCACCGCCCTTCTTGCCCGGCAGGCTCACGCTGCGGCGCGGCTGCAACGGATGCGTCATCGGCTGCGCGAGCAGGCGCCCCGTCACCGAATCGGCCTGCGCCGCAAGGTCGGCGACCGCGCCTTGCGCGACCAGCGTGCCGCCGCGCTTGCCGGCGCCCGGGCCGACGTCGATGATGTGATCCGCGCGGCGGATCGTGTCCTCGTCATGCTCGACGACGACCAGCGTATTGCCCTTGTCACCGAGCTTGCGCAATGCGTCGAGCAGGATCTGGTTGTCGCGCGGATGCAGGCCGATCGTCGGCTCGTCGAGCACGTAGCACACGCCCTGCAGGTTGCTGCCGAGCTGCGCGGCGAGCCGGATGCGCTGCGCTTCGCCGCCCGACAGGCTCGGCGCCGCGCGATCGAGGCTCAGATAGCCGAGCCCGACCTCCTCGAGAAACGCGAGGCGGCTGCCGATCTCGCTGACGATGTCGCGCGCGATCTGCGCATCGCGCCCGGTGAGTTCGAGCGCATCGATCCAGCGGCGCGTATCCGACACAGTCCATTGCGCGACCTCGACGATCGGATGCGCGTCGAACGTGACCGCGCGTGCGGACGGATTCAGCCGCGTGCCGTGGCAGTCCGGGCACGGCTCGTTGCCGACGCCTTCCGGTTCCTGTTCGTCCGACGGCAAGGTTTGCTCGCGGCCGCGATCGTCGCCGGCGAGCACCGTGTCGTCGTACGCGGCGCGCTGTTCGCGCGTGAGCGTGACGCCGGTGCCGACGCAGGTCGTGCACCAGCCGTGCTTGCTGTTGTACGAGAACATCCGCGGGTCCAGCTCCGGATAGCTCGTGCCGCACACCGGGCACGCGCGCTTGACCGACAGCACCTTGACCGCGCCGACCTGCGCGGTCGAATGATCGTTCCGCATCGCATCGTGCAGCCCGTCGAGCGGCGCGAGCAGGTGCATCACGCCCTTGCCGAGCTCGAGCGTCTCGTCGAGCCTGCGCCGCAACTCGGTTTCGTTGTCCGGCGACACGACGATATCGGCCACCGGCAATTCGATCGTGTGCTCGCGGAAACGGTCGAGCTTCGGCCACGGATCGACCGTGACGAACTCGCCGTCCACCCGCAGATGCGTGCTGCCGCGCGCCTTCGCCCACTTCGCGAGATCCGTATACACGCCCTTGCGGTTGACGACGAGCGGCGCGAGCAGCCCGACGTGCTCGCCGCGATGATCGCGCAGCAGTTGCGCGGCGATCGATTCGACGGATTGCGACGTGACCGGCGTGCCGTCGTGGATGCAGTGCTGCAGGCCGAGCTTCACATACAGCAGCCGCAGGAAATGCCACACCTCGGACGTGGTCGCGACCGTGCTCTTGCGCCCGCCGCGCGACAGCCGCTGCTCGATCGCGACGGTCGGCGGGATGCCGTACACCGCGTCGACCTCGGGACGGCCGGCCGGCTGCACGATCGAGCGCGCATACGCGTTCAGCGATTCGAGGTAGCGGCGCTGGCCTTCGTGGAACAGGATGTCGAACGCGAGCGTCGACTTGCCGGAACCCGATACGCCGGTGATCACGTTGAACTTGCCGTGCGGGATGTCGACGTCGAGCGACTTCAGGTTGTGCTCGCGCGCGTTGACGATCCGCACGACGTCCTCGCCTTCGATCGCCCGGCGCGCGCGCGCCGCGTTCAGCACGGCCTGCAGCGGCACGCCTTCGTCGGCGTGCACCGCCTCGCCATCCATCTCGCGGTCGTACTGCAGCAGCGCCACGCCGGTATGCGATGCGGCGCAGGCCTTCACGTCGTCGGGCGTGCCGGCGCACAGCACGAGGCCGCCGCCGTCGCCGCCTTCCGGGCCGAGGTCGATCAGCCAGTCGGCCGCGCGGATCACGTCGAGGTTGTGCTCGATCACGATCAGCGAATGACCGGCCGCGAGCAGCTTGCCGAACGCCTGCATCAGCTTCGCGATGTCGTCGAAGTGCAGCCCGGTGGTCGGCTCGTCGAACATGAACAGCTTCGCGCGCGCGATGCGCGCTTCTTCCGTCGCGACCCGGCGCCCGTTGGCCGCCGCCGCCGATTCGGCGAGGAAGCCGGCGAGCTTCAGGCGCTGTGCTTCCCCGCCCGACAGCGTCGGCACCGGCTGGCCGAGCTTCACGTATTCGAGGCCGACGTCAACGATCGGCTGCAGCACGCGCAGCACCTCGGCATCGGTCGCGAAGAGCGCGGCTGCCTCGCTGACGGTCAGGTCGAGCACGTCGGCGATGTTCAGCGCGCGGCCGTCGCGCTCGATGCGCACTTCGAGAATCTCGGCGCGGTAGCGGCTGCCGTCGCAATCCGGGCAACGCAGGTAGACGTCGCTCAGAAACTGCATTTCGATGTGTTCGAAGCCCGAGCCGCCGCAGGTCGGGCAACGGCCGTCGCCCGAGTTGAAGCTGAACGTGCCGGCGCCGTAGCCGCGCTGCAGCGCGAGCGGCGCCTTCGCGAACAGCTTGCGGATTTCGTCGAATGCGCCGACGTAGCTAGCCGGGTTCGAGCGTGTGGTCTTGCCGATCGGCGACTGGTCGACGAACACGACGTCGCCGACCTGGTCGGCGCCCGTGAGGCTGCGGTACGCGCCCGGCGACTCGGTCGCCTTGCCGTGGTGCCGCGCCATCGCCGGATACAGCACGTCCTGCAGCAGCGTGGATTTGCCGGAGCCGGATACGCCCGTCACGCACACGAGCCGCTGCAGCGGAATCTCGACCGTGACGTCGCGCAGGTTGTGTTCGGTCGCGCCTTCGAGCACGATGCGCGGCGTGTTGGCGTCGACCACGCGGCGCGCCCAGTTCGACGCATGCGCGACCTGCTTGCGGCCGCCGAGATACTCGCCCGTCAGCGTGTGCGCGGACCGGATGTCGGCCGGCGTGCCGTCATAGACGATCGTGCCGCCGCGCTCGCCCGGGCCGGGGCCCATGTCGATCAAGCGATCGGCCGCGAGCATCACCGACGGATCGTGCTCGACCACGACCAGCGTATTGCCCGCGTCGCGCAGCCGCTGCATCGCCTCGACGATCCGCGTGAGGTCGCGCGGATGCAGCCCGATGCTCGGTTCGTCGAGCACGAACAGGGTTTTCGTGAGCGACGTGCCGAGCGCCGTCGTCAGGTTGATCCGCTGCACCTCGCCGCCCGACAGCGTGCGGCTTTGCCGGTCGAGCGTCAGGTAGCCGAGCCCGACGTCGCACAGATATTTCAGGCGCGTGCGCACCTCGGCGAGCAACAGCTTCAATGCGTCGTCGAGCAGCGCGCTCGGCAGGACGATGTCGTCGAAGAAGCGCCGGATGCGCTCGATCGGCAGCAGCATCAGGTCGTGGACGGTCAGGCCAGGCAGCGCTTCGAGTTGCGCGCGGCTCCAGTCGACGCCGCGCGGCATGAAGCGGTCGGCCGGCGCGAGCACGGCGTCCGCGTTCTCTTTCGAGCCGAGCCGCCATTGCAGCGATTCCGTCTTCAGGCGCGCACCGCCGCACACGTCGCACGGCGTATAACTGCGGTATTTCGACAGCAGCACGCGGATGTGCATCTTGTACGCTTTCGATTCGAGATAACCGAAGAAGCGCTTCACGCCGTACCACTGGCTTTGCCACTTGCCGTTCCAGTCCGGCGACCCGTTGACGACCCAGTCGCGCTCGGCGTCCGTCAGCTCGGACCACGCCACGTCGCGCCGGATGCCGGCCTTCGCCGCGTAGCGCATCAGGTCGTCCTGGCACTCTTTCCATGCGGGCGTCTGCATCGGCTTGATCGCGCCGCCACGCAGCGTCTTGCGCGCGTCGGGAATCACGAGGCCGAGATCGACGCCGATCACGCGGCCGAAGCCGCGGCAGGTTTCGCACGCGCCGTACGCCGAGTTGAACGAGAACAGCGCGGCTTGCGGCTCCGCGTAGCGCAGGTCGCTGTCGGGATCGTGGAGCCCGGTGGAGAAGCGCCAGATCAACGGCTCGGCCGTCGCGTTTTCCGCTTCCGCCGCCAGCACGTACACGTTCACGCGGCCGCCGCCGCGCTTCAGCGACGCCTCGATCGCCTCGACCACCCGCACCTTGTCGGCCTGCTGCACGCGAAAGCGGTCGGCCACCACGTCGAGCATCTTGCGCGGCCCGGTGGGCGACGCGACTTCGCGCTGCGCCTGCACGCGCGTGTAGCCGCTCGCCGACAGCCACTGCGCGATTTCCTCGTCGGACACCGCTTCCGGCAATTCGACCGGGAACGTGACGACGACGCGCGGATCGTCGGCGCGCGTGCGCGCGACGAGCTCCGCGTAAATCGTCTCCGGCGTGTCGTGCCGCACCTGCCGCGCGGTCTTGCGGTCGAACAGCTCGGCCGCGCGCGCGTACAGCAGCTTCAGGTGGTCGTTCAGCTCGGTCATCGTGCCGACGGTCGACCGCGAGCTGCGCACCGGGTTGGTCTGGTCGATCGCGATCGCGGGCGGCACGCCGTCGACGCGCTCGACCTGCGGGCGATCCATCCGGTCGAGGAACTGCCGCGCGTACGCGCTGAAGGTTTCGACGTAGCGCCGCTGGCCTTCCGCGTACAGCGTGTCGAACACGAGACTCGACTTGCCGGAGCCCGACGGGCCGGTCACGACCGTCATTTCACCGGTGCGCAGGTCGAGATCGAGATTCTTGAGGTTGTGCTGACGTGCTCCGCGAATGCGGATCAGATTGCTGGATGACAATTTGCCTGCCCGTCTGAATGAGTTAGCCAGAGTTCACGGTGCCGGAACGCTGCGGCGGATGCCCGCAGGCGCGGCGCACGGGCCGCAAGGGTTGGACCTGCGCGGCTCGAGTTCGACGGGTACTATACTGTATATTCATACAGTTTTCCATGACGACCCTGCGGGCGTCATGGACAGGCGGCGGGGAGGGGCCCGTCCTGTCGGTTGCGCCTCCCGGGGAATCGACGAGTCGACCGGCGTTTCGCGGTGCAAGCCCGGCGGCGCACGTCGATCGCGGCGGCTCCTGCCACCTCCTGCCTCGGCAGCGCGGCTCATGTTTCCACGTGTGTCGCGCCCAGTTCCCTGTACGTCTCGGCAATCCAGTCGGCGATATAGTCGCGAACGTTCGTCACGTTGTCCGCGCTGCAGTGCTCGACGCCCCCTTCCGCCGCGGTGAAGAATTTCAACTCGCGCTTCGGGCTGTTCACCGCACCCTGATACTGCTGGATCGCGTATTCCCGCGGAATCTGCCGGTCGGCGTCCCCGTGGACGATCAGGAACGGAACCGTGACCTCGTCGATGACCGGAGCCAGCGTGATCCGCTCCGAGAAGGCCATGAATTCTTCAAGCGTGGTCTTGCCCCATACCCATCGGACATGATCCCAGTAATGCGGCACCGGATTGTCGCCCTCCCGCGCGAGACGGCGTCGCTGCAGTTCGCCCCAGTTGAAATTCGCGCCCCACGCGACACACAGCCGGAAACGCTTGTCGATCGCGACCGCGCGCGGCGCGTAGTACCCGCCGAGCGACCACGCGCACATGCCGAGCATCCGACTGTCGACGTCGTTACGTCGCGCCAGGTAGTCGGCGACGGCCCCCGCCCACACCTCCGATTCGATCAACGCGGTCAACCCGTTCACGCGCAGCGCTTCGCCGGTGCCCGGTTGATCGATCGCAAGGCTCGAAATGTTGCGCGCCGCGAGCGCCTGCTGCACGCCGCTGCCGTAAATCGTCTCCTTGAAACTGTCCAGACCGTTGGCGAACACCACGCACGGCGCGGCGGCCGATGCGTTGTCGTGCGCCGCGACGAACACGCCGGCGAGCGTGGTGCCGCGATACGGGACTTCGACCCGCTCGCAATTTTTCTCGTGAAGCTCGGCGAACCGCGCGAAACAGCGCAGCGCCTTCGCATAGGCAGCCCTGCGGGGTTCGAAAGACGGATGCGTCATGCGCTCGCCCGTCAGGTAGTACACCGCCGCACGGCCGAATTTGGCGCCGGCGCTCAATCGTCGGCCGGCAGCCAGGTCGGCTTCCGCCAGCCCACGAAGACGATCGCCCAGCCCGCACCAAGCCAGAAAGAAGGCTTCGGTTGCGCCGTCGTCGCTTCGTGTCGACGCGTCGATCAACGGACGGCACACCGCGTCGATCTCGCCGCTGTTTCCGCCCGACGCCAGTGCGATGTTGACGGACAGGTTCCATACATAGTTGGTGGGGAAATATTCGACCATTGTTTGCTCGACGGGATTCGACCGCATCCCGCATAACGTGACGACAGAAAGAAACAGCGATGCAGATGACGCGCGGCGCCATGGAATGCCGGCGTTCCGCTCGATCAGACCGACGCTCCGCCCGCCCGAATGCCCGCGGTAATGAACGTCACCAGATGCGCGGTCTTGCTCTTCAACGCGCCGGCCTTGATCTTGCCGTTCGAGATGCGCTCGATGCGGCTATCGAACGCGCTCATCACCAGCGCGCCGACGGCGAACAGGTAGGCCCAGTGGGCGTAGCTGGCGCCATGGCCGGGGAGCGCCTTTCTGATCGCGCCGACGAATTCGGCCGCAAACGGGTCGAAATATTCGGCGACGATGCCGCGCTCCGCTTCGCGCGGATCGGATGCTTCGCGTGCCACGAGCTTCGCGTACGCAAGACCGGCGTCCGTACCCTGGATCTGCATGACGGGCAGCACGAACGCGCGCACGATGTGCTCGAGCGGATCCTCCCCCGCGGCCACCGGCTCGCGCAGCATCGCCAGCCGCGCGTCGAGCACGGTTTTGCGGCGCTCGAACAACGCACGGTACAGCCCCATCTTCGTCTCGAAGTGATACACGATCAGCGGCAAGCCGACGTCTGCCGCCGACGCGATATCCCGCATCGACACCCCGTCGAACCCTCCTGCGGCGAACAGGCGCTCCGCCACGTCGAGGACGCGCTCGCGCTTGCTCGTCTGCCCCGCGTCCTGCGTTCGCCCCCCGCCCCGCGTGCCGGGCGCCTTCTTCGTGGTTTCCTTTGCTTGCATGGTCCTCCCCATTCTGTGCAGGTCTTCGCACCTGTCGTTCCGGTCATCGGGCAACGACGGTTTGCATTCGCATCAAACTGACTGTACGATCGTACAGTAAATCATAACACGAGCGAGGGCGCCCCCGGTCGTCGCGGTTGACCGCACACGCGAATGCCCGTCGCGTACCCGGACTGCAGAGCCGGCGGCCACGGTCGCACCCTCCAACCACGAGTACCCGAACATGACACGACGCTTCGTCGATCTTTCGATCTATCTGGAAAACGACGTCATTTCCGATCCGCCGGGTTACGGCCCCACGATCCAGTATCTGGCGCACGAGGAGACGGCCAAGAGCGTGACGGCCTTCTTTCCCGGGTTGCAGGAACACGACCTGCCGGACAGCGAAGGCTGGGCGATCGAGCACGTCCGCTTGAGCACGCACAACGGCACCCACCTCGATGCGCCTTATCACTTTCACAGCACGATGAATGAATCGACCGGCGAGCGCGAACGTGCGATCACCATCGACGAGGTACCGCTGGACTGGTGTTTCCAGCCGGGCGTGAAGCTGGATTTCACCGACCGGGCCGATGGCTACGTCGTTACCGCCGCCGACGTCGAAGCGGAACTTGCGCGCATCGATCACGTCCTCAAGCCGCTGGAAATCGTCGTGGTCAACACCCGCGCGGGGATGCGCTACGGTCAACCCGACTACGTATCGAGCGGTTGCGGCATGGGCCTCGACGCCACCCTGTACCTGCTCGAACGAGGCGTCCGGCTGACCGGCACCGACGCGTGGAGCTGGGATGCGCCGTTCGTGCATACGGCCCGGAAATACGCCGAAACGCACGACGCGTCGCTGATCTGGGAGGGGCACAAGGCTGGCCGCCATATCGGCTATTGCCATCTGGAGAAGCTTCACAACCTCGAGGTGCTACCGCCCCACGGTTTTTTTGTCTCGTGCTTCCCGCACAAAATTCGCGGCGCCTCCGCGGGCTGGACCCGCGCGGTCGCCATCTTCGACGATGCACTCAACGCCACGGCTTGAGACCGCATCGAACCGCTTCATGCGAGGAATATCGATGGAACTGAATCACACGCACGACGTCACCCGGCGCAGCTGGGTGGATACGGCCAACGAGGCCGGAACCGACTTTCCGTTGCAGAATCTGCCGTTGGGTATCTTTCGGCGCGCGGGACGGAACGAACCCTGGCGCGGCGGAGTCGCCATCGGCAACCAGATCGTCGATCTCGCGGCGTTGCAGCAGGCAGGCGTGCTCGACGGTCTGGCCGCCGACGCCGTTCGGGCCGCCACGGCAACGACGTTGAATGCGCTGCTCGATATGGGCCCCGCCGCGTGGCAGGCGTTGCGCCATGCGCTGTTCGCATTGCTGGAAGCAGGCAGCCCGCACGAAAAAACCGTGCGTCACATGCTGGTGCCGCAGACGGAAGCCGAACATGCCGTGCCCGTGCGCATCGGCGACTACACCGACTTCTACACCTCGCTCGATCACGCGTTGAACTGCAGTCGCCCGCTCGGGATGGCGATCAGCCCGAATTTCGACTGGCTGCCGATCGCGTATCACGGCCGCGTGTCGTCGATCGACGTGAGCGGCCAGCAGGTCTATCGGCCGGTGGGACAGTATCGGCCCGACCCGTCGTCCGCGCCCGTTCGAGGCGCGTGCCGCCAGCTCGACTACGAGCTGGAAGTCGGGGCGGTGATCGGCACCGGCAATTCGCGCGGCACCGCGATTCCGCTGGCCGATGCCCAGCAACACCTGTTCGGACTGTGCCTGCTGAACGACTGGTCCGCTCGCGATATCCAGGCGTGGGAAATGCAGCCGCTCGGGCCGTTCCTGGCGAAGAACTTCGCGACGACCCTGTCGCCGTGGCTCGTCACGGTCGAGGCGTTGTTGCCCTATCGTACGACGTGGTCGCGCGTGGCCGATCGTCCGCAGCCGCTCGACTATCTGGATGCCGAGGCCAACCGGCAGGCCGGCGCGTTCGATATCCGGCTCGAGGCGTCGATCCTCAGCGCGCGGCAGCTCGCGCAAGGGCAGCCACCGCGTACGTTGACGCACACCAGTTTCCGACACCAATACTGGACGCTCGGGCAAATGATCGCGCATCACACGATGGGCGGCTGCAATCTCCAGAGCGGCGACCTGCTCGGCAGCGGCACCGTTTCGGGACCGTCGCCGGGCGAAGCCGGCGCGTTGATCGAACTCACGTCGGGGGGAACACGCCCGGTGGACATCGGCAACGGCGAAGCACGCGCGTTCCTCGAGGACGGCGATACCGTGATCTTTCGTGGCTGGTGCGAGCGTGACGGTTTTGCGCGAATCGGGTTCGGCGCCAACTATGGCACGGTACTGCCCGCGCCGGTCGCGGACAGCGGACGCTGATCGGCACGCGTCTCGCGCCGGTCAGCGCGCGGCGTGGGGGCCGGCCCGGATGTCGAGCCGTACGCGCCGATGTGCTCATGAAATCGCCGCGAGCCATGCCGCTCGCGGCGATTTCAATTCATGACGGACGCGCAGCGCTCAAAAGAGATGCCGCGCACCAACGACGAAACTGGCGCTGCCGCCGGTCGGCGCGTAGAGCGCGCCGTTCACCGTGAACCCCGTATGCATCGACCCATGGTTGTTCACGAAGGCCGCGGCGCCATACAACGTCGTTCGCTTCGACAGGAAGTAGTACAGCCCGGCGGACGTCAGCAGCGCATGGCTGGCCGGATCGTTGCTGTCCCGCATGTACCAGACACCCGCGTCGGTGGACAGCGCGGGCGTGATCAAATACTCGCCGCCGACCGAGTACACCTTCTCGTTGAAGGAATGGGCGATCTTGTAGCTCGTATACGAGCCCTTCAACGTCGCGGCGCCCCACGTGTACGCCGCGCCGATCGTGCGGCCCGCGAATTCGACCGTCGACGGAAACGGCGTGGACGTACTCGCCGAACCGCCGGGATTGCCGCTGAAGAGCGCCGCGTTGGCCACCAGGTTTCGCCACGCGTATCTCAAGCGCGCCGCGTATTGACGGCCGGCCTGAAATTTTCCGGGATCGCCGCCCAGCGCCAGCAGCGCGCTCGCCTGGAGACCGGCCACGGTCCGGCTCGTATACGACACGGCATTGGCGACGAAGATGCCCGTCGCAAAAAAATTGCCCATGTAGATGCCGGCCTGACTGCCGAAGAACGATGCGTGCCGCGCGTCCGTGTCGACGATCGCAAGCCCGAACGGCGAGTACTGCATGCCGGCCTTGACGGTCCCGAATCGTCCCGAAAGGCCGACGAACGCCTGTCGTCCGAACAGGTTGCCGTTCGAATTGCCCAGCGCGCCGTTGTTCATGGTGAAACCGCTTTCCAGCGTAAAGATCGCCTTGGTGCCTGCGCCGAGATCTTCTACGCCGGTTATCCCGAAGTGGGAGCCGGACATCCCGCCGTCCGCCATCGAGATCCGATGGGCGCCGTTCGTCCCGGTTCCCGCGTCGAAGCTGCGACTCGTGTACATGACACCGGCATCGACGACGCCATACAGCGTGACCGTACTTTGCGCATGCGCACTCGCGCCGACCACCAACATGGCGGCTGCCGCCTGCATCCGCATGAGCGAACCGCCTCCCCTTTTCCGATTCATGATCCGATATCTCCTTTAATTTAATAGGTATGCTTATTAATATTCTTAAAAAAACTTATGCGCGACACACGACGAAAGCCATCCTATCGATATCGATCCGTCGTTTTATCAGTCATCCATATCGATATGCATCGATACTGCCCTGCCACTGAAAGCGTGACGAAACATGACGGCGCTGCGCTGGACTGCCCGCCCGCAACGGGCGAGCCCGCGGAAAGTCATGCGTTCACGGAAAAGGCCAACGGCATCAAGTCGTCCGGTTGCGTCCGCGTGAGGGCGTAGAGCTCGAACCAGTTGTACCACTCGACCATCAGGTGGTCCGCGTGACCGCGAATCAAGTCGTCCGGCGTGGTCGACGGCCAGAAAATTTCCAGCCGTGCATCGAACCCCGGCGACGTATCCCTGAATTGATGCAGCAGATACCCGACCGTCTCCCCGTCGATCGACTCGATTCGCCCCATCATGCGATGCGGCATATCGGGCGCCAGTTCGATCGGGACACCGCTCCAGTCGTCCAGATGTCGGAACTTCAGCAACGCGGGGAACTGCGTATGACCCGGCACTTCGAGAATGCCCACGCGCTCGCCGGGAAGCGATAGCGCGCCGAGATGTTCGGGGTGAGCGCGCAGCATCGCGGCGCTGTTCGGGCCGCGGTAGCCGTCCCAGAACCACTTGATGAACGCCGCACCGTCGCCCGCCGCGACGTGCGCCTCGGCCACCGACGAACGGAAGCGACCATGGGCGCGCCGCGACCAGTCCCGCTCGTTCGCCTCGTGTGCCGCGATCTCCTTCGCGAACACCTTTACCATGCCGTCCGCCCCGAGCTTGTCCATCAACAGGGCCATCATGTGCCGCGCCCTTTTGACTTCCATCCTGAGGATGTCTTCGCCGGTTACCTCTGTCCCGGCTTTGAAAAACGTCACCGATTTCAATTCAACCTCCTGAGCGCTATCGAACGAGACGACATGTTTTCGCATCTCGCCCGCTAATGCAAGTAAACTTGCATTAGCGTTTACCGCAAGCGAGCCCGTCCCGGCTCGGTCGGGCACGGGTTCGACATGGAACGTCCCGCCATCAGCCCTCGACGCCGCGTGTAAAATCCGCTCATGCCCAATTCCGCCGAACCACAATCGCCATCGCGTCGCCGCCGCCCTGGCGGCCGCAGCGCACGCGTCCGCGATGCCGTGGTCGCGGCAACCATCGCCCAATTGCAGGAATCCGGTTTCGAGCGGCTCAGCATCGGCGCGGTCGCCGCGCTTTCCGGCGTGAACGAGAGTTCGATCTATCGCCGCTGGAAGAGCAAGGAAGGGCTGGTGATGGAGGCCGTGTTCGAGCTTTTTGCCGAGAACATCGTGATCCCCAATCGGGGTTCGCTGCACGCGGATCTCGTCGCGCTCATGTCGGCAACCGTGCGCTACTTGCGCACCGGGGTGGGCCGGTCGGCGATCCAGTTCGTGCTCGCCACCTACAACGACGCCGGCGTCACCAGCGAGTTGCACCGGCTGTGGACCAACCGGTTTTCCGCGGTCCAGCAGATTTTCGAACGCGCGACGCAGCGGGGAGAGTGGCAAAGGGATGCGGACCCGATGCCGTTGCTTCACTGCCTCATCGGCGCGGTGTATCTGCGAACGTTCCTGCTGCGCGAACGCGTCACGGTCAATCAGCTCCGGGAATTGACGCTGTGGCTGCTGCGCGGGCAAAACGCCTGAACACGCAGATCGGTTGGACGCGAAGGAAGTCGCGGGACCGTGTTCGGGCAACCGGCTGGGCGCGACGCCGTGCTACGCGGGTTTGCGCAACGGCTCCAGCAGGTGCCGCAAGCCGTTATGGTCGATCTCGTGCATGAGCGCGAGCTGTCGGCCGAGTTCGCCGCGCGGGAACCCTTCGCGCGCCAGCCAGTTGAGGTAGGGGCCGGGCAGGTCGGCGATGAGTCGGCCCTTGTATTTTCCGAAGGGCATGGTGACGGCGACAAGGCATTCAAGATCGGGGGCTCGCATGCGCGTATTGTGCACGGCTTTCCGCCCTGCCGCGCGCATCACGGCCGCCGCTTCGCGCCCGCCGATCCACGGCTGCGAATCCGGCCCTTCACGGCGAGCCGAATCGACGAACCGACCCCGATTGACGGCCGGAATTCGCGTCGGCCGCCGATTTCGTTGCTGCCTGCTAGACTGAAATTTCCCCCTGCAAACCCTGGAGGGAATCATGACGTCCATCTATGTCGTGAAGACCGGCGAGCAGTTCCTCTGCACCGCCGAAGACGGCGACATCGGCATGGCGCCGGCCATCGAGGATGCCGCCTCCTTTGGTTCGTATGACGAAGCGGAGAAGGCCGCGAGCGCGCATGCCGACCCGGGATACGAAATCGTGGCCGTCTGCGTGATCAGGCACTGAGCGTCGATCCACGGCCCGGTGCGAATGGCGATCCGCGTGCCGGACGCAAGGCAGCATGCGGGGCGTCGTCGCCAGGCGACGGACTCCGCATGCACACGCCGCGACGGATCTTCCTCCCGCCGCCGTCTGCGTCGTGCATCATCGCCGCAAGCGAGCCGTCGTGCTTCGACGGCCACGCTTGCGGCAATTCTGTCGCAGCGCCCTACTTCTGCAGCGAGATTTCCACGCGACGATTGCGCGCCCGTCCTTCGACCGTATCGTTCGATGCCGCCGGATTCGCTTCGCCGTGACCGTTCGCGGCAAACGAATCCGCTTTCAGCCCGTGCTCACGCAAATATCCGGCGACCGCATCCGCCCGGCGCTTCGACAGCGCCTGATTGTGCGCATCCGAACCGGTCGCGTCGGTATAGCCGTCCACTTCCACGCGCGCGAAATGGCGATCGCCTTGCTGGTTCAGCAGCTTGTCGAGCGCGGCGGTGGCCGCGGGCGTCAGCGCGGCCGAGTCGGTCGCGAAGTACGCATCGCCGGTCAGGCTCACCTTCTCGACCGGCGCGGGCGCCGGCGCGACGGCCGCGGCGGCCGGCGCGGGCGCCGCACCGCACTGGAACACGATCGAATGCGGATCGGCGCCGTCGCGGTACGGCGTGGTGGTGTCGACCAGGCGCACGGGTTCGTTGCCGCACATGCGCGTCGCGACCTTCATGCAGGTCTTCGCGGTCGACAGGATGCCGTGGCAGTCGACCTGGAACGTCCGGATGCCGTTTCGCGACTGCAGTTCGTATGCGTTGTACGTCGGCCCCGACGCACTCGAGCAGGCCGTGAGGGAAACGACGGACGCCAGCAGGACAAGATGGTGTTTTTTCACTTGATGACTCCGAGAATGCGATGAGCACGGCGCGTGCGGCGCGAGGTCGCGACGCATCCGCGCACGTTTGCGTTCGGCGCGGTCCGCTCCGGCAGCGCGTGCCGGAACGAACCGCTGCGCGCGATCACTTCCACTGATACAGCATGCCCGCGCCGACGACGCGCTGGCTGCCGGCGAAACCGCCGTTCAGCGTCGCCTTCAGGTTCTCCGTGACGCGCGCCTGCACGCCGACCGCCATGGCCTTCTGGCCCTGGAACGTCGCCGTGCCGACCCCCATCGCGAAGTTCGAATCACGGTCCATGTGCGGGATCGACGCCATCGCGGCGGTCGCGGCGATCCCCTCGCGGGCCATCGAATCGGTCTGCTGGATCTGCTGCTGCATCTGCGTGAGCTGGTTGTTGACCGTGTTCAGCGACTGCGTGAACTGGTTCGATACCGCATTCAGCTGATTCACGTTCACGGCGTCCGTGCCCTGCGTGCCCGCCGCGACGTTCACGACCTGCCGCGCCGAATCGGCCGAGCCGACCGCAACGACGTTCGAGCGGCCGCCGTCGTTGCTGCCCGTGCCGAGCGCCGTCGAGTTGTTGCCCGATGCCGTCGAGCCCACGCCGATCGCCGTAGAACCGTTGCCCGATGCGAGCGAACTGTTGCCGACCGCCGTGCTGTTCGAGCCCGATGCCACCGCGCCCGAACCGCCCGCCGACGAGTTCGCCCCGGTCGAGCCCGGCGGCACGTTCGCGCCGTTCGGGTTCGTCGTGTACTGCCCGCCGAGGTTGGTCGTGCGCTGGTCGATCAGCGTCGTCAACTGGTTCGCGATCGAATCGAGCTGCGACACGTTCACCGCATCCGTGCCGTTCTTGCCGGCCGCGAGCCCCGTGATCTGCCGGTTGCCGACGTTCACTTCGCCGGCCGACGACTGCGGGCTGCTCAGCCCGTACGCGACGTAGTTCGTCAGCGCGCCGACCGTGGTCAGCGAACCGGCGCCCAGCGCCACACTGTTCGCGAACGTCGCCGACGCACCGGCGCCGAGCGCGAGCGCATCGGTCGCCGTGCTGCGCGCACCCGAGCCGAGCGCGACGCTGCCCACGCTGACCGCCACCGCGTTCGCGCCCTGTGCAACGGACTGCGCGCCGGTCGCCGTCGCGCCGCTGCCCAGCGCGATCGCGTCGGCCTGCGCGGAACTCGCCGCCTGCCCGATCGCCACGCCGCCCGGCGCGGTCTGGTCGACGATCGCGCCGTTGCCGATGCCCACGCCGTGGTCGCCGTTGACGACCGTCGTCGGCCCCACCGCGACCGATTCCGCGCCGGCCGCGAGCGAATCCGCCGCGGTCGAATTCGCGTGGAAGTACTTCTGGCCCGTGACCGCGAACGACTGCAGCGCGCCGGTCAGCTGCCGCACCGTCACCGCGTCCTGCTGGCCGGTGCCGTCCGCGACGTTGGTGATCTGGCGGTACGTCTTGTTCGTCGCATCGCCGACCGACACCGCGCCAAGCAGCGTCTGGTCGGTCGTGTCGAACGGGATCGACGCGCTGCCGTTGCGCAGGATGCCCGACGACGGTACTACCGCGCGGTCGGCCACCGAGCCCGAGCCAAGCGCGATGCTGCCGTCGACCTTGGAAATCGCGTTCGGGCCGATCGCGACGCTGTCGACGCCCACCGCCTGGCTGTCCGGCGCGGTCGAATTCGCGTGGAAGTACTTGATGCCGTGCGCGTTGATGTTGTCGATCGCCGAGCCGACGTTGTTGTTGATCGTGGTCGACCCGTCGCTGTTGTACGTCACGTACGACGGCGCCGAGATCGTGCCGGTGGTCGGATCGTAGGTGGCCCCGCCGCCGATCGCGCCGGCCGTGCTGTTGCCGAGGTTCGTGTTGTTGTTCGCGATCGAGCTCAGGCCCGTCGACAACGAACTGATCCCGGTCGACGTGGCGGTCGACAGCGAGGTCAGGTTGCTGTTCGTCGAGCTCAGGCCGGTCGACAGCGAGCCGACGACCGTCGAGGTCGACGTGGACAGCGACGTGATCGAGCTGTTGGTCGAGCTCAAGCCGGTGGACAACGAGCCGACGACGGTCGACGTCGACGTGGACAGCGACGTGATCGAACTATTGGCCGACGACAGGCCCGTCGACGTGGAAGTCGACAGCGACGTGACCGCGCTGTCGGTCGAACTCAAGCCCGTCGACAACGAGCTGATGCCGGTCGACGTCGACGTGGACAGCGACGTCACCGCGCTGTTGGTCGAACTCAGGCCCGTCGACAACGACGAAACCCCGGTCGACAACGACGTGATGCTCGACGCCGTCGACGTCGACAGCGAATCGAGCGCCGTGTTCGTCGCGGCAAGCTGCGAACCGTTGATCGCATCCGTGCTCGCCGAATTGACGCGCCCGGCCGCGACGTTGGTGATCTGGCGCTCGGTGCCCGCCGCGCCGACGCTGACGACGCTCGTCGGATTCGTACCGTTGTAGTTGTACGTGACGCCGCCGAGCGTACCGGTCGCCGTCGGATGCGGCACGTCCGTCACTGAACCGGAGCCGAGCGCGACATCGTTTGCATTGTTCGCGACGGCCGACGCGCCGAACGCGATCGCGCCCGCGGCTGCGGCGGTCGACGTGTTGCCGAGTGCGAGCGAACCCGTGCCCTGCGCATTGTTCGTATTGCCGATCGCCACCGCGCCGTTGCCGTTCGCGGTGTTGTTCGAGCCCATCGTGACCGCACCGGTGCCGATCGCGCTGCTCGGATCGCCGATCGCGACGGCGCCGTCACCGCTCACGGTCTGGCCCTGGCCGAGCGCCACGGCGCCGGTCCCGCCCAGCACCTTCGAGTTGTTGCCGCCGGCGATCGAACCGGCGCCCGCGCCGGCCGCGACCGAGTTGGTCGCACCGATCGCGACGGTCCAGTCCGCCGCCGCCACGCTGTTGATGCCGATCGAGGTTGCCCCGACGGCGGATGCAGTCGCGCCGGGGCCTAGTGCGGTTGCCGACGTGCCGGTCGCGAGCGCGAGATTGCCGAGCGCGACGCCGAACAGCGCCGTCGCGGTCGATTGCACGCCCATCGCGATCGAGCTGACGCCCGACGCGTTCGCGTTCAGGCCGAATGCCAGCGCATTGTCCGCGCCGGCCGTCGTGTTCGAGCCCATCGCGATCGAGCTCGTACCGAGCGACTGCGTGCCCGACCCGGGTACGCCCGCGGTGCCGCCCCAGCCGATCGCAATCGACGACGTGCCCTTCGCCCCGCTGTTGACGCCCATCGCGACGCCGGAATTACCGCTCGTCAGCGCACCGCTGCCAACGGCCACGCCGGCCGCGCCCGAACTCGTCGCCTGGTTGCCGACGGCGACCGCACCGGTGTCGGTTGCATGCGTTGCATAGCCGAGCGCCACGCTCTGCGCGCCGGCCGCGCTCGCGCCGAGACCGAGCGCGGCCGCATACTGGCCGGAAGCCAGCGCGTTGTTGCCGAGCCCGACCGCGGAAACGCCGGTCGCCGCCGCGCCGCTGCCCATCGCCACCGCACCGCTTTGGGTCGCGCTCGACAGGTTGCCGATCGCGACCGAGTAGTTCCCCGATCCGATCGCCTGAACGCCGAGCGATGCACTGTTGACGCCGGTCGCTTGCGCATTGATGCCGATGGCCGTCGATCCGTCACCCATCGCGTGCGCACCCGGGCCCAGTGCCGTGGCTGATGTGCCTGCCGCCGTGGACAGGTTACCGAACGCGGTGGAATTCACCTGCGTGGCCACCGAACCGTTACCGACCGCGATCGAACTGGCGCCGCCGGTCGCGGAGCCGCCGCCCGCCGAATACTGCGCGTGCGCGCCGGCCTGAAACAGCCCGAGATACGCGGCCGCCAGCGTCATCACGATACGCCGGGGGGACAACCCTGCATGCGCGCCCGGGCGCACGGCGGCGCCCGCCTGCGCGACGTGCTCGGCCGCCCTTCTCGACGACGCCACCCGCTTCCCGCGCGCCCGGTCAAGTTCCGAAGCCGCAACCCAGGCTCCCAGTGCTTCGTTCCAGATCGACTTGAACGACTTGTTCATCTCGTGTTCCCTCGGTTCTCATGTGCTGGATGACGCAACAGCGAACGCGACATCAGGCGCGGCGCGGACCCTCTCCGCTTTCGCCTGCCCCGCGACGCTCCGCTTGCTACTTCGCATTACTAATAAAAACTACGAACAGCGTTGCTCGACACGCTCGACACCATCGCAACGGCACGGCCGATCGACGCGCGTGCCCGTTCGGCACGACACGCGATCACGATCGCCGGCTAGCGGCTCATGGAAATCGACTTCGCCGGCCCGGCGGCGACACGGTGCATGCCGCGCTGCGAGACCGCACGCGCGTCCACCGTCGCACCCGCCGACGGGCGACTTCGAATCTCATCGGAAAAGCGTCGCTCGGACGCTGGACGAACGGAGGCCGGCCCGCATCGCGGGCGGCCCGTCATGTGTCATTCAGGCGGCGAAAGGCGCCATGCTGTCCCCGGGTCTGAAGCATGCGCCGCCGGATCGCTGACGCTGACAGCCGGCACCGGATCGATCGACCCGAGGCCCTGACCTGCCATGCTTGTCGTATTCATATTTTTCGTATCCGCCTGATTCGATAGAGCGCCGCGCACGGCCTTCGGATCGATCAAACCGCCCGGCGGCCCACGCGAAACCACTCACCCCTTTCCGTCCGGCGGGCGACCCGTTTTTCCGGATTTCCGGAAAAAACCGGCTACTCGACGAACGACCCCGGCATCGAATTAATCGATCGAATTTGCTTGACGATTTCTTCTCGCTCGATGCCTTTCACCCACACCCACGCCGTCATTTCTCGATTCGCCTTGTATATCTAGCATTTCACGAATCATGACGTTTTCATTACCCTCGTGCCTGTTATTCTTTTGTCACCGTCCTCTCATCATCTGAGAATGCCATCATTCAATGTGACATTGAATATCGGCTGCCATGGAGGCGACGGAAACAGCAATTTTCGTGGCAACCGGAGTCGGGGAAAGAACCGATTCCAGCCGCTTCGGGGCTAGTGTGCCGGCATTCGCTCAAACAAACCTTTTCCGCAGCGGACAAATCCTTTTCCCGAGCGGACAGCATTTACATTCATACACATTCGCAGGAAATTCGATTTTCCGGAAAGCGGAATATCCCCGCGACATCAACGAAAACTTAATCACCACGACAATGAATTAGCAGATTCAATTCAGACCGCACCATCGAATTTCGACAGCACGCTCACAAATTCATCATTCGGGCCATTTCGATTCCACCAGTCCATATGACCGGAAATAAAGACCGGAATTATCAAAATCGATTCGGCACATTTTTCCGAATCATTTCGTCGGCAGCGAACCACCTCGCCGGGCCGTTCCCGCGCCCGCCCGACAAGTCCACACGCGCCGCACGGAATCCTCACAGGCGATACTGTTGTCGGCATATAATTTTTTGCAACAATCGTGCAGATAGCGATGCCTCCGACCTGACAGGCCATTCCCTTCCAACGCGTTCGCAACCATGCCATCCCGCTTGTCCAGTTCGGCGTCGCCACGCACCACGCCGGATCTCGCTGGCGCACATATCCTCATCGTCGACGATCGCCCGAACGACCTGCGGCTCCTGACCGAAATCCTGCGCGCCGCGCAGTGCCGGATCAGCGTCGCGTTCGACGGGCTGCAGGCCTATCACCGCGCGCAGGCCATCGCGCCCGACCTGATCCTGATGGACGTGCGCATGCCGCGCATGGACGGTTTCGCCGCGAGCCGGCTGCTGGCGTCGACCCCGTCGACGCAATCCATTCCGGTGATCATCCTGACGGCCGCCGGCGATCTCGAGGATCGCATCGCGGGGCTCGAAACGGGGGCGCTCGACTACATCGTCAAGCCGTTCGAGCCGGCGGAAGTCATCGCGCGCATCCGCAATCACCTGAAGCGCGGGCGGCGCAGCCAGCCGTTCGCGCATCTGCCCGAATTGCCCGACAACCCCGACGCGGCGCTCGTGCGCGCCGCGAGCGACGTGCTGCTGCGCGACCTGCGCCATCCGCCGGCGCTCGAGGAACTCGCCCGGCAGGTCGGCACACACGAAAAGCGGCTGTCGCGCGTGTTCCGCGATCATCTCGGCCAGACCGTGTTCGAGTACCTGCGCGACACGCGGCTGCGCGCCGCGATGCACTTCCTGTCGGAAACGTCGATGGGGATCGGCGACATCGCCGAGGAAATCGGCTTCTCCACGCCCGGCAATTTCGCGACGGCGTTCCGCGAACGCTTCGGCATCACGCCGTCCGACTGGCGGCGCCAGCGCCACGCGGTCGGCGCGCCGGCCGCACCCGGGGGGCACCACGGCGATGCGTAGGCAATACGCGGCATGGGCAGCGGGATGTCGCGGATTGCTCCTGCTGCTGGCGGCGCTGGCCGTCACGTGCGCGACGGCTCGTGCCGCAACGGCGCCGAATCCCGCGCAACTCGAAGCCGTCGCGGTGTTCGAAGACGCCGGCACGACGCTGTCCGTCGCCGACGTGGCCGCCCGGCTCGACGATGCGCACCGCGACGCGGCCACGGCATCCCGCCCGTCGTTCAACGTGACGTTCTCGCGCTCGGCGTGGTGGGTCCGCGCGACGCTGATCAATCGCGACAGCGAAACGCGCCCGCTGGTGCTGGCGATTCGCGATGCGCGCGTCGACCGGGCCGACTTCTATGTCGAGCGGCACGGTCGCTGGCTGCCCGACCACAGCTTCCCGGCCGATCGCGGCGACGCGCGCGAGGCGCCGTCGCGCTACCCGACCCTCGACGTCACGCTGCGCGCGGGCGAACAGCTCCCCGTGCTGATCCGCATCACG
The DNA here is from genome assembly GCF_029522185.1 of Burkholderia sp. IO2. Classification (NCBI taxonomy): domain Bacteria; kingdom Pseudomonadati; phylum Pseudomonadota; class Betaproteobacteria; order Burkholderiales; family Burkholderiaceae; genus Burkholderia; species Burkholderia sp. IO2. The sequence goes on from NZ_JAKWFH010000023.1 coordinate 80,012, forward strand.
TCGCGCAAGGAAATGCGGCTCGCGCCGAACGCGTTCACCCGCGACGCGTGGATCGCGCAGGAGTTGCACGCGTCGATGTGGAACTTCGGCTTCTTCGGCGGGCTGCTTGCACTCGTCTGGTGCGCGCTGCTGATCGGCTTTTTCTCGCGCAGCGGCGTGTTCCACGTGCTGGCCGTGCTGACCCTGAACACCGCGCTGTTCGAAGCCGCGTACCGTGGCTATCTCGCGATGGCCCTGTCCCCCGCCGCGCGAGAATGGTCGACGCGCGGCGAAACGATCTTCGCGTACCTGTCGGTCGCGTGCTTCATCGTCTTCATCCTGATGGTCGCGCATCGCGAGAAGGCGAAGATTCCGATGCGCGCGGTGTACGTGGTGTTTCTCGCGCTCGAATGCGCGGGAATCGCCGGCGCGGCGTTCGGCGATCTGGCGACCTTCGCACGGTTCTGCCTGTGGCTGAACACCGCGCTCGCGATCGTCAACATCAGCCTGGCGCTGATGCTCGTGATCCGGCGCACGCCGACGGGCCGCGTGATGCTGATCGCGGTCGCGTTCGCGACGTTCAACATGCTGATCCGCATGCTCGATGGCCGCGACGCGTTGCCGTCCGTGCTGTCATGGATTCGGTCCGACGTCTTTCCGAACCCCGTCATCGCGATCATCGGGCTCGCGACGCACCTGCTCGTGCTGGCCGCGTGGATTCACCACGTGGGCAAACAACGCACCGAGGCGCGCAAGCGGCTCGAACACTGGCAGCTCACCGAACAGGACCGGCTGCGCGACGAAGTCGCGCGGCGCACGGTGGCGCTCAACGATGCGTTGCAACAGTCGAAGACGCACCTGCAGCAGAAGATCGAGACGCTGGGCTACGTCAGCCACGACCTGCGCGCGCCGCTGTCGACGATCAACGGCTATGCGAAGCTGCTGCTGCAAGGCGCGACGCGCGGCCAGGCGCGGCTGATCCGGTCGATCGACCGCAGCATCCGCTACCAGCTCGCGCTGATCGACGAATTGCTCGCGTTCACGAAGGCCGAACTGCAGCCGCTCGGCGTCGCGCCCGACCGCACCGACCTGCCCGGGCTGCTGGACGACATCGGCCACTACGCGCTCGCGCTGTGCGCGCAGCAGGACAACCGGTTCGTCTACCAACCGGTCACGGCGCTGCCGCGCACGGTGCTGATCGACGGCATCCGGCTGCAACAGGTGCTGTTGAACCTGCTGTCCAACGCATCGAAATTCACGCGCAGCGGCACGGTCACGCTGTCGGTTCACGCGTCGCGCGAAGGCGACGCGTGGCGCCTGCTGTTCGAGGTCGCCGATACGGGCATCGGCATCGACATCACCGCGACCACCGACATCTTCCGCGCGTACCAGCAGGTGCAGGCCGTGAACGGCGGCACCGGGCTCGGCCTGTTCATCGCGCAGCGGATCGTCGCCGCGATGGGCGGCGAGCTGGCCGTCGCGAGCCAGCCGGGCGTCGGCACGTCGTTCTCGTTCGCGGTCGTCGCGCCGGCCCTCGGCCATGCGCTCGCACCGGCGTCGGGGCTCGTCAGGCGGTTTCATCCGGCCGACGAAGCGCAGCCGGCCCGCGCCGCGCCCGCGATGCGCAGCCCGCCCGCCGATGCACTCGCGGAACTGATCGCGCTCGCCGGCGAAGGCCGGCTGACCGATATCGAGGAATGGCTCGGCCAGTATGTGGACGAGCCGGATCACGCGCCGTTCGTACACGAAATGCGCGCGCACCTCGACGCACTGGACTTGCACGCGATCGAAAAACTGGCCGGCTCGCTGAAACGCACGCGCGTCGCGGATACGTCCTTCGACACCGAGACGGACGCGACCGGGCCGGCCTGACGGCGCGAACCCGTACGCGTCATTTCACCGCGGTACGCTCGCGCTGCCGATCGGCCCGCTCGACCACGCGGGTCAGCCGAATGATGTCGGTCAGGCCGAATTCGCCGGCATCCGGGCGCGGGCGACCATGCTCGTCGGCCACGCGCATCGCGAACGCCAGCGCTTCGGAACGTTCGCGCAGCAGCACCCGCAGCGCATCGGCCACGATCCGGCAGTCGCGCGCGTCGCCCAGGTCGAGCAGCGGCCGGCGGCCGTGCTCGATAGCCAGCGTATCGGCCACGCCCGCCGTCATGTCATCACGCTTCATGCCGTTCTCCTCGCGCAAAGGGGGCGCGGTCGCACTACGACCGCCGCATCGTCGAGACCAGCGCGACGTCCTCTTCCGGCGGCGCCGGCCGCGCGGGGGCAGTATCGCGCGTCGGCCTCTGCGCGCCGAGCCCGGTGCCGCCGGTGCGCCGCCGCGTCGCGTGCCGCTCGATGACCCGCTGCAGCACGCAGAACACGCACAGCAGCGCGCCGATCACGATCCGCGTCCACCATGAACTCAGCGTACCGTCGAACGTGATCAGCACCTGGATCGTGCCGAGGATGCCGACCCCGAACACCGAACCGATCACGTAGCCCACGCCGCCCGTCAGCAGCGTGCCGCCGATCACGGTCGCGGCGATCGCGTCGAGCTCCATTCCCTGCGCCTGCAACCCGTAACCCGACAGCACGTACAGCGTGAACACCACGCCGCCGAGCGCCGAACAGAAGCCGCTCAGCGCGTAGACGCCGATCTTCGTGCGCGCGACCGGCAAGCCCATCAGCAGCGCCGAGCGTTCGTTGCCGCCGACCGCATACACGTTGCGGCCAAAGCGCGTGAAATGCGCGACGTAGATCGCGACGGCCAGCATCGCGAGCGCGATCAGCGCGCCGGCGCTCAGCGTGCCGCCGCCGACCGGCACGCTGATGCCGGCGATCGCATGAAACGCCGGCTGGTTGATCGTGATCGACTGCGTCGTGATCAGGAAGCACGCGCCGCGCGCGAGAAACATGCCGGCGAGCGTGACGATGAACGGCTGCAACCGGAAATAGTGGATCAGCGCGCCCATCGCGGCGCCGTACAGCGCGCCGAATGCGAGCACGAGCGGCACGATCACCCATACCGGCCAGTGCAGCCGTTCGGCGCCCACCGCGCAGAAGATCGTTGTCAGCGCAACGACCGAGCCGACCGACAGGTCGATGCCGCCGGATACGATCACGAACGTCATCCCGATCACGACGATCAGCAGGAACGCGTTGTCGACGAGCAGCCCGGTCAGCACCTGCATCGAGAAAAAGCCCGTGTACATCACGGACCCGAAACCGAACAGCGCGACGAACAGCACGATCGTCACGACGATCGGCAGCGTGCGCGGATCGGCGAGGCGGCCAAGGAAACGGGTCATCGCGGCGTCGCTCCGGTGGTGGTGGCGCGCGATCGCGCGGAAGGCAGCAGTCGCGACGCGTGCCGGACCAGCAGCGCGCGCGCCGCGTCCGACTGGATCAGCGTCACGACGATCACGACGACCGCCTTGACGACGAGCGTCGCCTCCGGCGGCACGCCGATCGAGTAGGTCGTGTAGGTGAGCGTCTGGATGATCAGCGCGCCGAGCACCGAGCCCGCGAGACTGAAGCGGCCGCCGAGCAGCGACGTGCCGCCGAGCGTCACCGCGAGGATCGCGTCGAGTTCGAGCAGCAGCCCCGCGTTGTTGCCGTCGGCGCTGCGCACGTTCGAACTGGCGAGGATGCCCGCGAGCGCCGACATCACGCCCGAACACAGATACACGCCGAACACGACCGCGCCCGAACGCAGCCCGACGAGCCGCGTCGCGACCGGGTTCACGCCGATCGCGCGAATGAACAGCCCGAGCGCCGTGCGGTTCACCAGCAGCGCGGTCGCCCCGATCGTCGCGAGCGCGATCCACACCGCGCACGGCACGGTCGCGAGATAGCCGCCGCCGAGCGCGAGATAGCCGGGCGCGCCGATCGGGATGATCTGGCCGCCCGTCAGCAATTGCGCGACGCCGCGCCCCGCGACCATCAGGATCAGCGTCGCGATGATCGGCTGCATCCCGACGAAGGCGACCAGCAGCCCGTTCCACGCGCCGGCCAGCAGCCCGACGCCGAGCGCGGCGGCCAGCGCCATGCCGACCCGCGACGGATCCGCCTCGAGCACGATCGCGGCCGCCGCGCCGGCGATCGCGACGATCGCGCCCACCGAGATGTCGATCCCGCGCGTCGCGATCACGAGCGTCATCCCGAGCGACACGATCACGAGCGGCGCCGCGCGATTGAGGATGTCGATCGGCGCGCCGAACAGGTGGCCGTCGAGCAATGCGATCGACAGGAAGCCCGGGCGATGCGCGACGTCCAGCGCGAACAGCAGTGCGAGCGTCAGCACCGGCCACGCGAGCGGGTGACGAAACAGCGTGCGTAACCGCCTCATGACTGGCCTCCCGCGATCAACCGGTAAACCTGCTCCTCGGACGCATCGGCGCCCGTCAATTCGGCGACCTTGCGGCGGTCGCGCAGCACCGCGATCCGGTGGCTCACGCGTACGACCTCGCCGATCTCCGACGAGATGAACAGGATCGCGAGCCCCTGCGCGCACAGCGCGAGCACACGCTCCATGATGTCGAATTTCGCGGCGACGTCGATGCCGCGCGTCGGCTCGTCGAGAATCAGCAGCTTCGGGTCCGTCGCGAGCCAGCGCGCGAGCAGCACCTTCTGCTGGTTGCCGCCCGACAGCAGCCCGATCGGCTGCTCCGCGTCGCGCGCCTTGATGCCGAGCCGGGCGATGTACGTGTCGGCGATCTCGCGCTGGCGCGCCCGCCCGATCAGCCGCCACCAGCCGCGCCGCGCCTGCAGCGCGAGGACGATGTTCTCGCGGATCGACAGCGCGGCGACGATGCCCTCCTTCTTGCGGTCCTCCGGGCAGTACGCGATGCCGTGGCGCACCGCATCGTGCGGCGATGCGAGCCGCGTGCGCGCGCCGCCGATCTCGATCGCACCGGTATCGGGGCGCGCGGCGGCGAACGCCAGTTGCGCGGTTTCGGTGCGGCCCGAGCCGAGCAGCCCGGCCAGCCCGACGATCTCGCCGGGGCGCACGTCCAGATCGAGCGCGCTCATCATCCCGCGCCGGCCGACCTGCTGCATCGACAGGAACGGCGCGGGGGTCGCGGTGTCACGCTCGACCGCCGCGGCGCCCGCCTGCAGCGTCTCGGACATGCGCTCGCGGCCGGTCATCTTCGCGACCAGCAGGTCGACCGGCAGGTCGCGCGCGAGATACTCGCCTTCGCGCTCGCCGTTGCGCATCACGGTGATCCGGTCGGACACCGCATAGGTCTGCTCGAGAAAGTGCGTGACGAACAGGATCGCGATGCCCGACGCCTTCAGCCGGCGCAGCACGTCGAACAGCCGCGCGACCTCGCCGTCGTCGAGGCTCGAGGTCGGCTCGTCGAGGATCAGCACGCGTGCGTCGACCGACACCGCGCGCGCGATCGCGACCATCTGCTGCACCGCGATCGGATATGAATCGAGCGAACGCGTGACGTCGAGCGCCAGGTCGAGTTCGGCGAGCGCGTCGCGCGAGCGCGCATGGATCGTCTTCCAGTCGATCGCGCCGCGCCGCATCGGCTGCCGGCCCGCGAAGATGTTCTCGGCAACCGACAGGTTCGCGCACAGGTTCACTTCCTGATAGAGCGTCTGGATGCCGGCCGCCTCGGCCTCGCGCGGCGCGGCGAAGTTCACCGGCGCGCCGCCGACGCGAATCTCGCCCGCATCGTGCGCATGCACGCCGGTGAGCACGTTGATCAGCGTCGACTTGCCCGCGCCGTTCTGGCCCATCAGCGCGTGGATCTCACCCGGAAACAGCCGGAAGTCGACGCGCTGCAGCGCGCTGACGCCCGGAAATGACTTGTCGATGCCGATCATCTCGACCACCGGCGAACTCTGCATGCAGCCTCCCTCGAAGCGTCCCCGGACGGTGGCCGCCAGGCCGCCGCCCGGGCGGACAGGTCAGTACTTGCGGGTCGGCAGCACCTGCGCCGCGACGTTCATCGGAAACACCGTTTCGTTGGTCACGATGCGCTTGGGCAACTGCTTGCCGGCGACGACGTCCTTCACCGCGGTCATCAGCTGCGGGCCGAGCAGCGGGCTGCATTCGACGTCGACGTTGATCTTGCCCGCGACCATCGCCTGGAAGCCGCCCTTGGTCGCGTCGAACGACACGACGCTCACGTCCTTGCCGGGCTTGATGCCGGCCTCTTCCATCGCCTGGATCGCGCCGAGCGCCATGTCGTCGTTGTGCGCGTAGACGACGTTGATCTGCTTGCCGTAGGTCTTCGCGAATGCTTCCATCACCTGCTTGCCGCCGGCGAGCGTGAAGTCGCCGCTTTGCGACGCGATCACCTTGAATTTCGGATTGTTCTTGATCACTTCGAGCAGGCCCGCGCGGCGGTCGTTGGCCGGCGCGGAACCGACCGTGCCCTGCAGCTCGACGATGTTGATCGGGCCCGCGTCGTTCTTGTAGCGCTCTTCCAGCCAGTGGCCGGCGCGCCGCCCTTCCTCGAGGAAGTCGGAGCCGATCATCGTCACGTACAGCGACGGGTCCTTCACGTCGACGCCGCGGTCGGTCAGGATCACCGGGATATGCGCGGCCTTCGCTTCGGTCAGCACCGGCTCCCAGCCCGATTCGACGACCGGCGAGAACGCGATCACGTCGACCTTCTGCGCGATGAACGAGCGGATCGCGCGAATCTGGTTCTCCTGTTTCTGCTGCGCGTCGGAAAACTTCAGGTTGATGCCGGCGTCCTTCGCCGCGCTCTTCACCGACACGGTGTTCGCGGTGCGCCATGCGCTTTCCGCGCCGACCTGCGAGAACCCGAGCGTGATCGGCTTTTGCTGCGCGTGCGCGCCGCCTGCCAGCACCGTCGCCGCGGCGACGATCGCGCCGGCCGCCAGCTTCCTGATGAATGTCATGGTCCGTCTCCGATGATGTCGTTGTGTGCCGCGGCGCTGTTGTGTTTCTGCGTGGCGCTGGCGCGGATCGGGCTGCGCCGGCCGGCGTGGGCAGCCGGCGCGGTATACATGCCCCGCATCAGTCTAGAAACAAGTCCGATAACCTTCCAATGAAATATTGGATTGGGCCGATGCCGAAATCAGCATACGTATAAACACCTAAGCGCGAGACCCCGCGGGCGCGGCGTCTCGGCGCGCCGGCCGCCTTGAACGGAGGCCGGATATCGACGGAGACGAAAGCATCAGCGCATCACGCCCCTGGCGCGCAGTTCACGGCCGATACGCCCGATTTCGCGCTCGCCTTCCACCAACGCGGCGGCGCTCGTGTGCACCGAGTAGGCGCCCAGATGAAGATCGTGCGGATGCGGAATCGCCGTACCGACCACGAAGCGCGCGTCGGTCACGGCCTCGAATTCGATCGGCGCGTCGGACGCGTCGAACACGACCAGCTCGCCCCGCCCGACCGGGTCCGGCGTGCGCAGGCGGCCGTCCATCACGGCGGTCCAGCCGACCCGGTGGCCCTGCGGCGGCCGGCAGGTCCAGCGCTCACCCGCCTTCAACTGCACGACGACGTAGTTGATGCCCGGCGGCGCATCGACCGAGCTGACCGCGTCGCCGTGGCGGCCGAGCAGCACGCGGGCCGGCCCGTCCGTCGGGATGTCGTCGATCGACAGGTGCTGACTGAACGCCGGCGCCAGCTCGCGCCCCGGCGGCAACGCCACCCACAGCTGGAACGCCTTGACCGGCGGCACCACGGAACCCGTATGCCAGACGCCGCGCCCCGCGCTCATCCATTCGATGTCGCCGGCCCCTATCGGGCCTTCGTGGCCCGTCGATTCCACATAGGTGCCGTGCCCGTCGAGCATGAGCGTCAGCGTGGCGATGCCCGAATGCGGATGCCAGCCGAAGGCCGGCTTGCCGAGCGGCGCCCGCGTATCGATCAGGTCGAGGAACACGAACGGCTTGATCATCTCGCCGACGTCGGACGGGCTGACCATGCGGACGACCGGCCCGTGCGCGTGGCCGCGCGTGCGGAACACGACACGACGGCCGGCGACGGTGGTCGAGGGAACGGAATCGAGGGTATTCAACATCGGTTCTCCGGTGGCCGGTATCCGGCGTATTGCGTCAGGCCGCGAGGGCCGCTGCCGCTTCCTTCGCCGATGCAATCGCGCCCGTGCGCTTGTCCGCCCCCATCGCGACGCCTTCGGCACGAATGAACGTGATGTCGGTGATGCCGAGAAAACCGAACGCGTCTCTCAGATAGGTTTCCTGATGATCGAACGACGCGAACGGCGACCCGACGCTGTACACGCCACCACGTGACGACGCGATGACCAGCTTCTTGCCGCCGCACAGGCCGACCGGCCCGTTTTCGTCGTAGCGAAATGTCGTGCCGGCCACCGAGATGCGATCGACCCACGCCTTCAGTTGCGACGCGATGCCGAAGTTGTACATCGGCGCGCCGATGACAACGATGTCGGCCGCAAGGAATTCCTCAAGCGCGCGCTGGCCGATCTCGACGTCCGCCTTCAGCGCGTCGTCGACCGGCGCGCCTTGCGCGGCGGCAAGGTGTTCGGCGGCCAGATGGCCGAGCGGCGTGGCGGCGAGGTCGAGGTGCGTGACCGTGAGGCCGGGATCGCGGGCGCGGAAGCGGGCGACGATTTCCGCCGACAGTTCGCGGCTGACCGAGCCCTGGCCGAGGATGCTCGAATCGATGTGCAGCAGTTTCATGCAGATTCTCCTTGAGACGGATGGATTCGCCGGTAGCGTGAGACCAGTATGGAGATCGATTCGGCTTTACACTAGATGGATAAACAGGATTTGATTAATCCATTTCTGGAGTAATCCCATGCTCGATCTGAATGATCTCGCGCTGTTCGTCCAGGTCGTCCGCGCCGGCAGCTTTTCGGAGGCCGCACGACGCCTGCGCATGCCGGCCAATACGCTGAGTCGGCGCATCGACCAGTTCGAAGGGCACATCGGCACGCGCCTGCTGCATCGCTCGACCCGCAAGCTGGCGCCGAGCACCGAGGGCCTGGCGCTGTTCGAGCGCTACGCGCCGGCACTCGACCGGATCTTCGAGATCGAACGGCAGCATGCGGACGGGCAGGAACCGGCCGGAACCGTGCGCGTGGCGGCGATGGCCGGCCTGTTCGAAGTGATCAAGCTGGAATGGCTGGCCGAGTTCTACGCGCGCCATCCGCGCATCAGCATCGACTTCCTGCTCGACGACACGCCGTCCGACCTGATCGCCGAGCGCATCGACCTCGCACTGCGCATCGGCATCGAGACCGGCGGCAGCTTCCGCGTGCGCCGGATCGCGCCGGGCACGATGATCCTCGCCGCCAGCCCCGCTTATCTCGAACGACGCGGCACGCCCCGCACGCCGCGCGAGCTGGCCGACCACGATTGCCTCACGGTGTCGAGCCGCCAGGGACGCAGCATGTGGCGCCTGCAGGGGCCGCGCGGCACGCAGGAGATTTCGATCGACAGCCGTTTCTCGGTCAACGACATGCGCGTGGTCATGCAGGCGTGCCTCGCCGGCCTCGGCATCGCGCTGGTGCCGCGGGTGCTCGCCGCGGCGGCGATCGACGAAGGCAAGCTGGCGCGCGTGCTGCCGGCCTACCAACGCTCCGGCGCCGGGCTCGGGCTGCAGCTCGTCTATACGAGCCGCCCGCCGCTGCCGCCCGCGGTGACGGCCGTCGCCGAGTTTCTGCTGGAGAAGCTCGACCAGGGGATGTCGAGGTGTCCCGAGCCCACGGCCGGCCGATGACGTTTCGTCGTCGCCGCGAACGGCATTTCCCGGCCGCTCTGCCGTCGCGTCGTACGGCCAGCCGGCGCACGATTCTTGCTCCCGTTCCGCAACGACCGCTCATGCCGTGCTGCAGGTCGCCGTCCGCGCCCATTACGAACAAGGGAGCAAACACATGACCGCCGCCCACGAGCACGGGTCGCCATCCGTCGCCATCGCCGTCTCCATCGCCGTCTCCATCGCCGCCAACCGGCACACGCGCGCATGAAGCAGCCCGCTTCGAGCACGGCCGCGGCGCTGCGCCACGTCGACGACCGCCAGCCCGGCTACACGCGCCGCCGCCTGCGCAACGGCTTCGCGTATTACGCGCAAGACGGCACGCGGATTCGCGATGCCGCGGAAATCGCCCGCATCGACGCGCTCGCGATCCCGCCCGCGTACACCGACGTGTGGATCTGCGCGGACCCGCTCGGCCACCTGCAGGCGACGGGCCGCGACGCGCGCGGCCGCAAGCAGTATCGCTACCACCCGCAGTGGCGGGCGACCCGCGACGCGAACAAGTACGCACGAATGGCCGCGTTCGCGCGGGCGCTGCCGCGCATCCGCGCGCGCGTCACGCGCGACCTGGCGTTGCCGGGCATGCCGCGCGACAAGGTCGTCGCGACGATCGTCCGCTTGCTCGACACGACGCTCGCGCGGATCGGCAACGCGGAATACGCACGCGAAAACGGCTCGTACGGGCTGACGACGCTGCGCAAGCGCCATTTGAAGATCCAGCCCGGCCAGGTGCGGCTGCGCTTCACCGGCAAGAGCGGGATCGAACACGACGTGACGGTCGACGATGCGCGGGTCGCGCGGATCGTGCGGCGCTGCGCGGAACTGCCCGGTCACGAGCTGTTCCAGTATGTGGACGACGACGGCGTGCGCCATCCGGTCGGGTCATCCGACGTGAACGACTACCTGCGCGAAGCCGGCGGCGCCGATTTCACCGCGAAGGATTACCGGACGTGGGCCGGCAGCGTGCACGCGCTCGGGTTGCTGCGGCGCGTGGAGCACCGCGGCGTCACGCATGCCCGCAAGCAGATCGTCGAAACCGTGCGCGCGGTGGCGGACCTGCTGCGCAACACGCCGGCCGTGTGCCGGCGCTGCTACATCCATCCGGTCGTGCTCGACGCGTTCGAGTCGGGCGCGCTCGCCACGCTGGCGGTCCGGCGCTCGCTGCGCGGCCTGCGCGCGGATGAAGCGGCGTTCGTCGCGTTGCTGGTGTCCGCGAGCCGGCGCGCGGCGAGATGACCGTCCATGCCGCGCCCCGCCCGCCGGGGTGCAATCCGGGCGACGTCCCCGCGTGTCGTTTACCACCGGTTTCCGGGCGCATGACCGATAGCCGCTCGCGCCCGTTTCTCTAAACTGGTTCGCACAATACACCTGCCCGGTGTCGTCCCGCTGCGCGCGTCACGCCACCGGCATCGAGGCATCCCCGAGACATCCGCCTTCGCAGTCCGCCGGCCCGCACGACCCCGCTGCATTCCCGCCGGCCGGTTGCCAAGGCCATTCCAGGAGAGTTCATTGAGCCCGTCGCAAGCGCACCCCGCGAAAGCCCGGTCTTCGCGCAAGTCCGTCAAGCTGGATGACATCACGATCGTCGACCCTGCCGTCCTCAAGCGCGCGGTCGGCGCGATGGCGTTCGGCAATGCGATGGAATGGTTCGACTTTGGCGTCTACAGCTATATCGCCGTCACGCTCGGCAAGGTGTTCTTCCCGTCCAGCAGCCCGTCCGCGCAGCTGCTCGCGACCTTCGGCACGTTCGCGGCCGCGTTCCTCGTGCGCCCGCTCGGCGGCATGGTGTTCGGCCCGCTCGGCGACCGCATCGGCCGCCAGCGCGTGCTCGCCGCGACGATGATCATGATGGCCGTCGGCACCTTCGCGATCGGCCTGATTCCGAGCTATGCGTCGATCGGCATCATGGCCCCGATCCTGTTGCTCGTCGCCCGCCTCGTGCAGGGCTTCTCGACGGGCGGCGAATACGGCGGCGCGGCAACCTTCATCGCCGAGTTCGCGACCGACAAGCGTCGCGGCTTCATGGGCAGCTTCCTCGAATTCGGCACGCTGATCGGCTATACGCTCGGCGCGGCCACGGTCGCGCTGCTGACGGCCACGCTGTCGCAGGACGCGCTGCTGTCGTGGGGCTGGCGCGTACCGTTCTTCATCGCCGGTCCGCTCGGCCTCGTCGGCCTCTACGTGCGGCTCAAGCTCGAGGAAACGCCGGCGTTCAAGAAGGAGGCGGAAGCACGCGAAGCGGACGAACGCGCGCGGCCGAAGCAGCGCTTCGCGACGCTGCTCGTCGAACAGTGGAAGCCGCTGCTGCAATGCGTCGGTCTCGTGCTGATCTTCAACGTGACCGACTACATGGCGCTGTCGTACCTGCCGAGCTACCTGTCGGCGACGCTGCACGTTCGCGAATCGCACGGGCTCTTCATGGTGCTGCTCGTGATGGTGCTGATGATGCCGATGACGCTGTACGCCGGGCACCTGTCGGACAAGGTCGGCCGCAAGCCGGTGATGATGGCCGGCTGCGTGGGCCTGCTCGCGCTGTCGGTGCCGGCGCTGATGCTGATCCGCACCGGCGGCATGCTGCCGATCTTCGGCGGGATGCTGATCTACGGCGTCCTGCTGTCGACGTTCACGGGCGTGATGCCGTCCGCGCTGCCCGCGCTGTTCCCGACGCGGATCCGCTACGGCGCGCTCGCGATCGGCTTCAACGTGTCGGTGTCGCTGTTCGGCGGCACGACGCCGCTCGTCACCGCGTGGCTGGTCGATCGCACCGGCGACCTGATGATGCCCGCGTACTACCTGATGGGCGCGTCGTTCATCGGCATCGTGTCGGTGCTTGCGCTGCGCGAGACCGCGCGCCAGCCGCTGCCCGGCTCCGGGCCGTGCGTGGCGAGCCGCGCGGAAGCGTTGAGCCTCGTGCGCGGCAGCGCCGACGAAGCGCGTGTGCGCGGCCGGAGGTTCACACCGGTCAGCGAGCGCGCGTAACGCAGGTCGATGCGACGCCGCACGGCCTGCGCGCATGTCGCCGGTCGCGCGGTCGTCAGTTCGCGTGCAGCGGCTGCGCGTCGAACCAGTCGAGTAGCGTGCGCGTGACGAACGCGGGATTTTCCAGGTTCGAAATATGGCCGGCGTCCGGCACCAGCGCATGCGCGCAGCCGATCACGCTCGCCATCTTCACGGTTTCCGACGGCGGCCGCGCCATGTCGCCCGCGCCGCACATCAGCAGCGTGCGTTCCGCGTCGAGTTCGGCCAGTGCGGACAGCGTGTCGGGCCGGCCGAAGATCAGCCGACCGAGCGGCGCGATCGATTGCCGCAACCGGTCGGCGGGCAGGTTCGCCAACGCATCGCGAAACGCGGTCGGCACCGGATCTTCCAGATTCACGTCCGGCCGGAAGAACAGCGGCACGATCGCGTCGAGCAGCGGCGGCGCGATGCGGCCCGCGGCCTCGATCGCATCGAGCATTCCGAAGTAGCTGGCGCGCGTCGCGTCCGGCTCGGCGTCGAGCGACGCGTCCATGATCACCAGCGAGCGCACGCGCTGCGGCTCGCGCAACGCGAGCCGTGCGCCCCACATGCCGCCGACGCTGAGGCCGACGACCGCGCACTGTTCGATTTCCAGCGCGTCGAGCAGCGCGCTCGCCTGCGTGGCGAGATCGTCGAGCGTGTGCGTGCCGTCCGGCAGCGCGCCCGATGCGCCATGCCCCCACAGGTCCGGCACGATCACGCGATACCGGCGCGACAGTGCGTCGATCTGCGGCGCCCACATCGTGGCATCCCACAGATAGCTGTGCCCGAGCAGCACCGGAAACCCGGTGCCGTGATCGAGGTAATGCAGGGTACTGCCTTGAATGCCGTGTGCGGGCATGCTGTCTCCGGGAGGTCAGGACTCGGCGGTGGCCCGGAACCGGGCGTCGCGGTCGGTGGCGTTCCGTGACGAACGCGAAGCGGCGCATCATCGCACAGGTTGCAGGTATTGCGCATGACACCGCGCACGACGCATTCGCCGGGCCGCACTATCCGACGCGATACATCGGCAGCACGTTGCTGCCGGCCGTGTCCTGCTCCGGCGCGAGCGCGGGGCACGCCTGATCGAGCAGCCAGTTGGTCAGCACCGCGATATCGAATTCGTTGCACGCGTCGGGGTTCTGCACGAGCACGTAGCTGCCCGACGCAACGGTGCAATGCGGGAACAGCTCGACGAGCCGCCCCTGCTTCAGCAGCCCGTCGACCAGCGGCCGCCTGCCGATCGCGATGCCGTGCCCGTCGACCGCGGCCTGGACCAGTTGATCGTACTGGCTGAAGTGCAGCGCGCCGGCCGGCCGCAGCCGCGGCACGCCGAGCTCCTTCAGCAAATGGCTCCACCCGTGCCACGGCCATTCGCCGCGCGGGTCGTCGAGATGCAGCAGCACGTGCTTGTCGAGATCGGCCGGCTTCATCGATGCGGCGTCGCCCATCGCCGTCAACAGGCTCGGGCTGCACACCGCCACGACACGCTCGCGAAACAACACGTCCGTATCGTCGGTCGACGTATACGGGCCGGCATAACGCACCGCCAGGTGCAAACGTTTGCGTTTAAGATCTTCAATTTCGCTCGTTGCCGACACGCGCACGTCGATGTCCGGATAGCTGGCGCGGAACGAACCGAGGCGCGGAATCAGCCACAGCGCGGCGAACGAAACGGTGGTCGACAACGAAATGGCGCGCTGGCCGACGCTCGACGACAGCTTGCCGACCACCGATTCCAGATCGGACAACGCGAACGAGATCGCGTCGTACAACTCGCGCCCCTTGTCGGTCAGCGTGAGCGAACGAATGTGCCGATGAAACAGCTCGATCCGGAGCTGCTCTTCGAGCGCCTTGACCTGCCGACTCACGGCCGATTGCGTGACGTTGAGCTCCTGCCCCGCACGCGTGAAGCTCAAATGGCGCGCCGCGCATTCGAAGCCTCTCAGGAAATCCAGCGAAGGCAGACTTCTCAATCGCTTTGCCAATCTCACATTAGCCATACCGCCGCCTCAAAGTTGCACCCATCGACAGACAAGTTGCCGTTCGTCTCCCTGGATCGTCTCTCCTATTTGGATTCGGAAACGATTTTATATTGAAGCATGGATGCATATCATTCTTATTTTCAATCGTGACACTTGTATTTATCTATCAATTTTCATCGCATCGATACGCTTACACGAACATTATCAAGTAGTGATTTTGTAAATTAATATGCGAACGAATCGAGCGTACCAAAAGGGTTGATAAATTGGCGTAAAAACAGGCGATTGCCGACAAAATTCGACGTCATCGCATCCATATCGACGTCATGACAGAGAAATCATCCGATGCCTACAAATCGATTTCAATCAGCCGACTTTTCATTTTATTTTCCGGATTGCGAAAACAAACAGTCTGCAACATACATACAAAATGCCATTCAAATCCGGAATTTAGCGTTTATTAAAATATACTAAACGGATGAAATCCGGTATTTTCATGCCGCCTCGTGAAACTGACGAGCCGATTATGTCCGGAAATGCATAATCCGCCGGCCGGCAGCGCCGGTCGGTGTGCATTCGATGCGCATGTCGGGCGGAATTCGGGCCGCGCCGCGCGACGACCGTCAAGATGAATCCGCTACGGACCGTCCGCCGCGCCATTCGCGCGCGCGGTCACTTCGCGGCGATAGCGGTTCAATTCCTGCGCGGTCGCGAACGTGCGCTCGAACAGGATCGACAGGTTGTGCAGGATCCGCTCGACGACCTTCTTCTCCCACTCGCCGTCGAACCGGATCTGCTCGTCGAGCCAGCGCTCGAGCCATTCCGGATCCGGCAGACGCGACTGCACGGTGTCGCGCGGGAACAGCGCCTGGTTCACGTGCAGGTTGGTCGGGTGCAGCGGTTTTTCGGTGCGGCGCGCCGACGCCATCAGCACGCCGATCTTCGCGAATGCGGCACGGGCGACGTCGCCGCAGTTGTTCAACGCCTTCTTCATGTAGCGCAGGTACGCGCCGCCATGACGCGCTTCGTCGCGCGAAATCGTTTCGTAGATCTGCTTGACGACGGGCTCGGTGTGCCAGTCGGCCGCACAGCGGTACCAGTGGTTCAGGCGAATCTCGCCGCAGAAGTGCAGCATCAGCGTCTCGAGCGGCGGCGCCGGATCGAACTGGAAGCGCACCGCGTGCAGTTCCTCTTCGGTCGGCACCATCTCGGGCTTGAAGCGGCGCAGGTATTCCATCAGCACCAGCGAATGCTTCTGCTCCTCGAAGAACCACACGCTCATGAACGCGGAAAAGTCGCTGTCGTGCTGGTTGTCGCGCAGGAACATTTCCGTCGCGGGCAGCGCCGACCATTCGGTGATCGCGTTCATCTTGATCGTCTTCGCCTGCTCGTCGGTGAGCAGCGAAGCGTCGAACTTGTCCCACGGAATGTCCTTCTCCATGTCCCAGCGGACCGCTTCGAGCGACCTGAACAATTCCGGATAGAGCATCGTCGTCACCGTCGTCGCAACGCGTGGCGCGGTCATGCCGATTGGGTCGAGGCCGGCGCGGCCGCTTCGGCATCGGGCTCGCGATCGTCCCGGTCGTCGTCCACCGCACGCGGCGACAGCCGGCCGCGCAGCAACGCAGAGTAGAACTGCCGATACGTGCGGTGGTAATAGCGGATGCGCGGCGCGATCGCGCCATGCAGGTCGTGCAGCCGCTCGATCGGCAGGTTCGGCATCATGTGATGCTCGACGTGATAGTTGTTGCCGTTCGTGAACCACGTCATGAACGCGTTGCTCTCGATCGTCCGCGTGTTGCGGAACGGGTCGGTGCTCGTCAGGTCGCAGCGGTAGTGTTCGGGCATCTCGACCAGCGCATGCACGGGCGCCGCGACCGATACGAGCGGCACGACCCACACCCAGACGACGAACCACGTGTGCAACGCGAACGACAGCGCGGCCAGCAGCGCGATCGCGGCGGCCATCAGTAGGTAGTCGCGGCGGATCGCGCGCGACACGAGCGCATTGTCGCCGAAGCGCGCGCCCGGCACGACGAGCTTCGCGACGTTCTTCGCGAACTGGATATAGTGCGCGGCCATCGACAGCCGCCACACCCACAGCCCGACGTTGACGACGGGGCGTGCGCCGTACTGGTCGCCGTAATCGAAGAACTCCTTGTTCTCCGGTGTGCCGAGCAGCCGGTGATGCCGCAGGTGGCTGTCCTGGTACGCATGAAACGACACGAGCATCGGCATGCCGAGCAGCACGCCGAACACCATGTTCAGCCGCTTGCTGCGGAACCCCTGGTAATGCAGCGCCTGATGCTGCAGCTCGACGCCGTGCGCGTACATCGCACCGATCAGCAGGATGCCGACGATCTTCAGGATCACGAGCGTCGACAGCGCGAACATCATCCCGTGCGCGATGAGCGCGACGTAGACCGCCAGCTTCAGCGAGAAGACCACGCCGCTCGGGCGGCTCTTCATGTCCGCAACCGGTTTCGGGCGGGCGACAAGCGATGAGGTGACGGACAAGACGCTCTCCTTGAGCCGGACTGCCCCGGCACGATGACGCGGCGACGCTGGCGCGCTGCCGGGTTGCAATTCTTCTGTGAGTCGATGTTTCGGACAAACGAATTTTCCGAACGCATTGCATGACGCCTGCGCATGAGCGCACCACATCGTGAACTAGACGACCGGTCGAATGAGACCGACCAGTCACCTCGTGGATGCGCGCTGCTCATGCATAGCCTGCATAGATTCCGTTTGTCGCCGCCGATCGATCCGGCAAGAATCCTCCTCACTCGACGAACGGCGCCGCCGGCACCGTGGCGCGAGCGGCCGTGTTCCTCAAGGGGAGAATCCTCGTGACGAAGTGCGCTTCCACCATTCACCGCCTGATCGAATCGCTCGAGGACGTCGCGGGCGCCATGCATCGCATGACGTTCGTCGACGACGCGGGCCATGAAGCGGGCATCACGTACCGGCACTTCGCGGAAGCGGTGTTTCGCCAGGCCGGCGCGCTGCGCGAGCTCGGGGTGCGCGAGAACGACCTGGTGATGCTTGCGCTGCCGGCGTCGGTCGAGCATGCGGTCGCGATGATGGCGTGCGTGATGACGGGCGCGCTGCCGTGCACCGTGCCCGTTCCCGCGCGGCGTGCCGCGGCCGGGCGGCAGGTGGCGGACGTCGCGTGCGAGCTGTACCGGCCGCGCCTCGTCATCGCCGCCGACGCGCAGGCCGCGGCCTGGCGCGACGACGCGTTTCCCGCGGCCGCCACGCGCGTCGTCGATGTCGCGACGCTGTCGAGCGCGGCGGACGTCGGCGCGCGCGCACTGATCAGTTCGAAGAGCGGCCGCGATCCGCATCATGTGCAGCTCACGTCGGGTTCGACGTCGCATCCGAAAGCCGCGGTGCTCAGTCACGAGAACGTGATCGCGAACGTGCTCGGCATCGGCGGGTCGGTGCGCTTCGACATCGCGGCCGGCGACGGCACCGCGTCGTGGCTGCCGCTCTATCACGACATGGGGCTGCTCACGCTGCTGTCGAACCTGCATTACCGCGCGCCGTTGCTGATGATGCAGCCGAACAGCTTCATCCGGAATCCGCTGGGCTGGCTCAAGCGCATCGCGTCGGCGCGCGCGACGACGACGTCGGTGCCGACCTTCGCGCTGCGCTACTGCGTGCGCCGCTTCAATGCCGCCGCGATGGATGGCGTCGACCTGTCCGCGTGCCGCAACATCTTCATCGGCGGCGAACGCGTCGACGACGCGACGCTGCGCGATTTCGCCGCGACGTTCGCGCCGTACGGCCTCGCGGCGTCGGCGCTGCAACCGTGCTACGGGATGGCCGAATCGACGCTCGCGGTATCGATGCATCGTGCTTGGCACGAAGGCGCGGTCGATGGCGCGCCGTACGTGATCGCCGATACGCTCGACCGGCGCGCGCTGATCGAGCGCCGCGACGCGCAGCCGGCCGCCGCGAACGATGGCCAGGACACGGAGACCGAAACGGTGCTCGCGATGGGCACGCCGATCGACGGGATGGCGTTCCGCATCCTCGACGACGGCGACCACGCGCTGGCCAATCGCGCGGTCGGCGAAGTCGCGATCCGCGGCACGTCGGTGATGCTCGGCTACCTGAACCCCGACGACGGCACGATCGCCGCGCCGCTGACGGCCGACGGCTGGTTCCGCACCGGCGACATCGGCTACGTCGCGGACGGCCAGTTGCATATCCTCGGCCGCAAGAAGGAAGTCATCATCATTCGCGGCAGCAACTATTTCCCGCACGAGATCGAGGAAGCGTTGGCCTCGCACTGCGCGCTGCGCAAGAGCACCTGCATCGCGTTCGGCCTGCCCGATCCCGAAACCGGCACCGAGCGGCTGGTCGTCGCGATCGAGGCGCGGCCGGTCGACGCGACGCCGCAAACGCGCACCGAGTGCCAGCAACTGCTCACGTCGCGCATCGGCTTCGCCGCGCAGGATCTGTGTTTCGTCGAGCCCGGCTCGCTGCCGCGCACGACGAGCGGCAAGCTGCAGCGCCTGAAGTGCCGCGATCTCTATGCGAACGGCGCACTGCCCGTGATCGCCGCGCCGGTTGCCGCCGAAGCCGGCCAGGGAGCGTTCGCATGACGGCCGTCCCGCTCGACTCCGTGCTCGAACTGCGCGACGTCACCCGCGTGTACGAAGGCGCGGGCCGCGTCGTCGCGGTGCGCGGCGCGACGATCTCGATCGGCCGGCGCGACGTCGTCGCGCTCGTCGGACCGTCGGGCAGCGGCAAGAGCACGCTGCTCAACCTCGCCGGTTTTCTCGACGTGCCGAGCAGCGGCGAACGCTGGCTCGAAGGCCGCCGGATCGACGACGCGCCGGACACGCTCGAACGGATTCGCCGCGAGCGCATCGGCTTCGTGTTCCAGCAATTCAACCTGATTCCGGTGATGTCGGCGCTCGAGAACGTCGAGCTCGGCTGCTTCGCGTGGGGCACGCCGCGCACGCGGCGCGAACGCGCCCGCGCGATGCTCGACGCGGTGGGCCTCGCCGCGCGCGAACGGCACCGCCCCGGCGAGCTGTCCGGCGGCGAGCAACAGCGCGTCGCGCTGGCCCGCGCGCTCGCCAAGGAGCCGGCCATCGTGATCGCGGACGAGCCGACCGCGAGCCTCGACAGCGCCAACGCGCGGGCGGTCGCCGAGCTGATCCTCGACACCCAGCGCACGCTGGGCACCGCCTTTCTGATTGCGTCGCACGACGATCGTCTGTGCGCGCACCTGCCGCGCCGCATCGAAATGCGCGACGGCGTACCGGGAGTGAATCGTGAACTGGTCGACGTTTGCGTGGCGTAACCTCTGGCGCAACCGGCGCCGCACCGTGCTGACGATGGCGATGATCGGCGTCGCCGCGTTCGCGTCGAGCCTCGCGCTCGGCTACGTGATCGCGACGTTCGACGCGGTGCGCGAAGGCTCGATCGACAGCGGCGTCGGCCACGTGCAGGTGCTGCATCACGGCTATCTCGACCTGATCGGCGAACGGCCGCTGCAGTACGGGCTGAGCGCCGACGAACAGGCTGCCGCCACGCAGGCGATTGCAAAGCTGCCCGGCGTCGCGACGACCGCGCGCGGCATCGACTTCGACGGACTCGTGTCGAACGGCGATCTCAGTTACGGGTTCGTCGGCGAAGGGATCGAGCCGAACCGCGAACCGCCCGGCTTCTTCGACTATCACACGGTGCTGTCGGGCCGCTACCTGTCGCCGACGAACGCCGGCACCGAAGTCGTCGTCGGCGCCGAACTCGCGCGCAAGCTCGGCGTGCACGTCGGCTCGGTCGTGCAGCTGATGGCGTCGACCGCGCACGGCGGGATCAACGCGACCGACGCGCAGATCGTCGGTGTGATGAGCACCGGCAACAAGGACGTCGACGAGCGGATCGTCAACGTGACGTTCGCGGCCGCGCAGGCGCTGCTGCGCACCGACCGCGCGTCGCGCATCGCGGTGTTCCTCAAGGACACCGCCGGCACGCCGGCCGCCGCCGCGACGCTGCGCGCCGCGCTGCCGACGCTCGACGTGCGGACCTGGGACCAGCTGGTGTCGCTCTATCACCAGGTCGTCGCGCTGTACAAGAACCAGTTCTCGGTATTCGGCGCGATCCTCTGCGTGACGATCCTGCTGTCGATGAGCAACTGGATCCTGATGAGCATCGTCGAGCGCCGCCGCGAGATCGCGACGCTGCGCGCGCTCGGCGTGCCGGCCGCGACGGTGCGCGGCGTGCTGATCCAGGAAACCGCGCTGCTCGGCCTGCTCGGCGCGGCCGCCGGCATCGCGCTCGCGCTGCTGACGATGGTCGCGCTCAATCACGCGCAGATCCACCTGCCCGCGCCGCCCGGCCGCGTGAAACCGATCCTGCTCGAATTCACCGTGTCGCCCGTCGCCGTGGCTGCCGTCGAAGCCGCGTTCGTCGTGCTCGGCGTGGCCGCGGCGCTGCTCGCGACGCTCGGGCTCGCGAAACGCAACATCCTCGAAGGACTCGCCCCATGAATCGCATTCGTCTCACGTTCGCCGCGTTCGTCGCGTGCGTGCCGCTCGCCGCCCACGCGGCCGACGCGCCGCCGGCGCAGACCATGCTCGCCCGTGCCGACGCTTACCGCAGCACGGCCGCCGATACGCAGACCAACATCGAGATCACCAACGAAGTCGGCGGACAATCCGGCGACGCGACGCGCTATCTCGTCTACACGCGCGGCAACGGCGACACGCTCGCGCTGACGCGCAGCGGCGAGAACGACGGCCAGAAATACCTCGCGACGACGCGCGGGCACTGGTTCTACGTGCCGAACACGCGCAGCGCGGTGCGCATCAACGGAATGCAGCGGCTGCAGGGCGAAGTCGTGATCAGCGACATCACGCGCACGCACTGGGCCGACAGCTATCGCGCGACGGTCGCGCCCGGCACGACGCCGATCGCCGGCAAGCCGGCCACCGAGCTCGACCTGACCGCGACCGATCCCGACAACGTGTACCCGACGATCAAGCTGTGGGTCACGCCCGATACCGACGTGCCGCTGCGCGCGCAGTTCTTCCTCGCGAGCGGCCTGCTGTTTCGCAGCGCCGATTTCTCCGCGCCGGTCGACTCGAACGGCCGCAAGGTGATCCGCAAGATCACGTATCGCAACGAGGTCGAGAAGCAGCGCGCGAGCGTCGTCGACATCCTCGACGGCCAGCCGCGCAAGATTCCGTCGGGCTGGTTCAATCCCGACACGCTCGCCGATGGCCAGTGAGTACGACGCCGATGCCGACGCTCATCGTGACCGCCGCCGTTCATCGCCCGAGCGCGCCCGTCGCGGCTGGCCCGGTGTGGCGCTCGCCATCCCGCTCGCGCTCGGCTGCACGCTCGCGCACGGAGAATCGCTGATGGACCAGCTCGGCACGCTCAACGGGATCGGCTACGCGCGCTCCGTCGACAGCATGGACGGCCACGCGCTGCTCGGCCGCCTGATCGGCGATTCGCCGCGCAACCAGCAGGAAGCCGGGCTGCTCGCGCGCATCGACAGCGAGAACCTGTTCGTGAATGCGCGCGTGGTCGCCAGCAACCATTCGCTCGGCACGCAGGCGAGCCGCTTCAACGAAGCCGGCGTGCGCTACGCGTTCGACAACGGCATCACGCTCACGGCCGGCAAGCGGATCGATACGCTCGACACGTCGCAGGCGTTCTTCCCGCTCGGCTTCTTCCAGAAACGGGCCGCGACGGCCGACATCTACGATCGCTACGGCGACGTCGAAGGCACACCGCTCGTCGAAGCGAAATGGGCCGGCGAGCAGACCACGCTGCAGTTCATCGCCGGCGAGAACCGCACCCTGCGCAACGACGTCGACAACCGCGACGTCGAAGGCGCGACGCAGCTGGTGCGCGGCGCGTACAACTGGTCGGGCGGCTCCGCCGCGCTGCTCGCCGGCCGTCACGCGGGCCGCGGCGGCGCGGGCGCGACGCTGTCGTTCGACGTCGCGCGCTCGAACACCGTCTACGCGAGCGCGTGGCTCGAACGCGGCACGACGCGGCCGCTGCCCGCCTTCATCGCAAACGGCACGCCGCTCGATTCGGCGGCCGCGTACGACGCCGTCGATCGCCGCAACGATCGCCAATACATGTGGCGCAGCGCGCTCGGCATGCAGAGCGCGCTGCCCGGCAACCTGTCGCTGATCGTCGAGTGGTCGCACGACGAAGCGCGTTACGACGCGAGCCAGTGGCGCCGGATGGTCGGCGCGGTGCAGGCGAACAATGCGCTGCTGCCCGTCGCGCCGGGCGCCGCGCTGGCCGGCCTCGGCGGCACGGCCAACTTCGTGAGCGTCGACGGCAGCCTGCGCGACTACCTGTTCGCGCGGCTCGGCAAGAAGGTTGGCCGCATCGAGTATTCGCTGCGCGGCGTCTATTCGCCGCAGGACAAGGGCCTGCTCGCGATCGCGCAGGTCGTCGCCGACGTGAACACACGCGTGAGCGTCGATGTCGCGCTCACCCACGCCTTCTCCGACAGCCAGTCCGAGTACCGGATGGTCGGTCTCGGCACCCGCATCGACGCCGCCGTGCGCGTGCGTTTCTGACAGGAACCCTGCCATGTCCACGCTTTCCGCCCCCGCCCCGCTCGCACCGTCGCTGCTCTTGCGCGTGGCCGATCAGGCCGCGTATCCGGTGCTGCGCCACCTCGACGCGGTCGGCACGCCGCCGCACGCGGCGGCCCGGCTCGTCGAAGCCGCCACCGTGCGGCTGCTCGACAGCGAGATGGTGATCGCGCTGCGCACCGCCACGCCGGACGTGCTGCCCGATGCGTCCGCCTCGACCCCGCTGCGGCACGACGAGGCGCCGCTCACCGAAGCGCTGCTCGAACAGATCGGCCGAGAAGGGTTTCATCACCTGTTCAAGCCGTTCATGCGCGCGTTCATCCGCATCATGTTCGGGCTGTTCTTCTCCGACGACCAGAACCGCCGCGCCTGCGAGTGCATCGACGCCGGCCATAACTTCGCGTTCCTGATGAGCGACGGCGGCGGCCCGACGCTCGCCGCGTGGCGCACCGTCGCGCGCAGCGACGACCACGGCCTCGCGCTGACCGTCGACAAGGTGTGGGGCATCGAGGCGCACCGCGACTGCATGGCCGTCGTCGCCGCGCGCCTGCCCGGCGTGATGTTCCCGGCCGCCTATCTCGTATGGCCCGACGAATACCGGAAGCTGACCCGCACGACCTGCGGCGCGCCGTTCCTCGCGGGCAACCTGCAGCTCGCGAACGTCGGCGGCCAGGTGCGCGTCGCCGCCGAGGACCGCCTGCGGATCGGCGGCCCCACCGTGTTCAACAAATACCTGACCGTCGTGCGGCCGTACTTCGTCCGCGCGCTGATGGCGCACGTCGGCTGGCTCGAACGGACCGGCCGCGTCGAGCTCGACGCCGATGCGCGCGCCGTGCACCGCTTCATCGCGGACGCCGCGCGCAGCCAGACCGACGACGCGCACTACAGCTTCGGCAAGGTGCAGCGTGTGCTCGCGATCAAGCTGCTGTCGAACGAGTTCCTGACCGCGCTCGTGCGCGACGGCAAGGTGCCGCTGTTCGACGACCAGCGCGACCTGCTGGCGTTTTCGAAGATGGAAGGCAGTTCGTACCGTTGTTATCACGAGCTTCGCAAGAGCCTGCGCTGCGAAGCCGGCAGTTGATCCACGCGACAGGCCGATCGATCCCGATCCAATCCACTCAACTTCAGGAGCTCCCCTCATGACGACCCAGAACGTTCCGGCCGACGCGCTCGACATCCTGTCCCGCGAAGTCGCGAAGATCCTCAATGTCGAAACCGTCGACACCGACGCCGGCATCGGCGAACTCGGCATCGATTCGCTGAACATCGTCGAGCTGATCGTGTTCTGCGAACAGCTTTACGGCTCGATCGATCCGGAAGCGCTGAACATCACGCAGTACACGACGCTGCAGCAGCTCGACGCGCAACTGCGCAGCCAGCAGCACGCGGCCTGATCCGACCATGCTCGCGCCCCTTGCCCCCGTGGCGGCCGCCGCCGTCCAGCCGGCCCCGGCGACCGCGCTGACCGTGCAGGCGCTCGCGTACCGGCGCGTCGCGCCGTCGCGCGACGGCGCGGCCGTGCCGCTCGACGACACGGCCCGCGCGATCGGCACGCTCGCGTGCGCCGAACGCGAGCGGCTGTGCGGTGCGATCGGCGCGGACGACTACGTGGTCAGCTCGACGATCCTGTCGATGCTGCTGATGAACGATTCGCCGCAGCATCGCGTGTTCGCGCAGGCCCTTGCCGGCGCGAACGACTACACGCCCGACTGGATGACCTGCTCGTACGAATGCGCGGGCTGGGGCTACGTGCTGCGCCGCACGCTCGCGACCGCGGCGGAAACCGGGCCGCGCACGCTGCTGCTGCAGATCGTCGACATCGACGTGCACGGCTACACGTACTGGCACGGCAACCCCGCCTGGGGGCGCTCGGGCTTCGGCGTCTGCACGCTGCTCGTCGACGTCGGCCGCGAACCGGCGCAGTCGGTCATTGCGGACGCCGCGCCGCCGGCCAGCGCGGTCGTGCGGCTCGGCCGCGACATCCGCACGTTCTGCGCGGCGCGCCCCGGCCTGCACGCGGCGCTGCCGTTCTTTCCGGCCACGTCGCGCCGCGCGCTGCTCGCGTCGGTCGGCAAGACGCCGCTGCTGCCGGACGGCCACGGCGTATTCGGCCATGCGTTCGGCAGCGACCCGTGGCTGTCGGTGCTGCTCGCGCACCGCGACGGCGATACGCCGCGCCGCGCGGCCGTCTGCTCGCTCGCGCTGAACGGCTATTACGCGATCGCGGACGTCGCGTTCGCGCCGGACGTGACGTTTTCTCTCGACGGCGAGGCGTGACATGGTGCGACCCGTTCACTTCACGTACCGGATCGAGCGCGACGCGCGGCAGCCTGTGGCGGTCGCGGCCAGCGCGTACCGGATGCCGCTCGACACGCCAGCCGATTACGCACGCGCCGCGCTCGCGGAAGCGGCCGGCGATGCGTACGACGCGGGCAATACGTACGACGTGGCCGGCGGCGAGCGCCGCGTGCTGCTCGATCACGTGCAGTATTTCGCGTTCCTCGCGGAAATCACCGCGCGGATTCGCGACGCCGTGCATCCGGACGCACGCCTGTTCATCGAAGTGTGCGCACCGTATTTCGGCGCGCTGCCGGCCGAACTGCTCGCGCCGCACGTGCTGCTCGGCGTGCACCTGTACGACGAAGCATTGCGCGACGCATCGCGCGGCGCGCCGGTCGTGTGGATCGGCGACCGCATCCTGCGCGACGCGGAGTTCGCCGGCGACAACCGCGTGTGCTGCGCGATCTGGCCCGCGCGGCTCGCCGACGCGTTCGACGCGCAACTGCGCGGCGCGTGGCCGTCGTTCGCGATCCGCGTCGAGCCGCACCCGGGCGCGTCGCGCGCCGCCGCCCCGTTCACCGATTCCGCCCATCATTCCGGCGCCGCCGCGCGGCCGGGGAGACCCTGACATGAATGACACGCTTACCGTGATGCAGGACACGGCCGATATCCGCTGGTCGATGCCCGTCGACGCGCTGATGTCGAACGACTACGCACTGCGCGAAGAGGCGCTGAACCGGCTGTACGAGAAGGCGAAGGCCGCGCAGTGGGACGTCGCGACCGACGTCGACTGGCGCCACGACCTCGACCCGGCGAACCCGCTCGGCATGCCCGATCCGACGCTCTTGATCTACGGCACCGAGCTGTGGGGCAAGCTGGCCGACGCGGACAAGCGCGAGGTGCGCCATCACGCGCAGGGCTGGCTGTTGTCGCAGATCCTGCATGGCGAGCAGGCCGCGCTGATCTGCGCGTCGAAGCTCGCGTCGGCCGAGAATGGTCTGAGCGCGCGGTTGTGCGCAGCCGCCCAGATGATGGACGAAGCGCGCCACGTCGAGGCCTACGCGAAACTCGTCAACGAGAAGCTCGACGTCAGCTACCCGATGAGCCGCTCGCTGAAGGGGCTGCTGCACGACACGATCACGAGCAGCGCGCTCGACATGACGAACCTCGGGATGCAGGTGCTGGTCGAGGGCATCGCGCTGTCGATCTTCCAGAGCGTCGTCGCGTACAGCACCGATCCGTTCATCAAGGACCTGTTCCTGCGAATCCAGCGCGACGAAGCACGCCACTTCGCGGTCGGCCGGATCACGCTGTGCCGCGTGTACGCGGAGATGAGTGCGCACGAGCTGCGCGAGCGCGAGGAGTTCATCTGCGAAGGCGCGGCCGTGCTGTACGAGCACCTGTGCGCGGACGACATCTGGGAACCGATGGGTCTGTCCAGGCGCGAATGCAGCGCGATGGTGCGCGAATCGCCGGTGTCGAGCTCGATCCGCCGCTCGATCTTCCGGCGCCTGGTGCCGACGATCCGCGAGATGGGGCTGCTCACGCCGACCGTGCAGGCGACCTTCGAAAAGCTCGACGTCCTCGACTACGCGGCGATGCCGCTCAACTGAACCATGACGACGACCTCCTCCCAAACGTCACGCGATTTCTGGATCGGCATCGACGCGGTGGCCTACGAGCTGCCGGGCCTGCCGGTCGATATCGAGGCCTGGGCCGCCGAACGCGACTACCCGGCGCAGCGGGCGGCCGCGATCGCGCAGTCGGGCAGCCGCTATTTCCACATGGCGCTCGACACGAGCGAGACCGATCTCGCGATCGCGGCGGTCGGCCGGCTGCTCGACACCGCGCGTGTGCAGCCGGTCGACGTCGGTGCGATCGTGCACGTGCACACGCAGCAATTCAGCGTGCCGCCCGCGCCGCGCAGCCTGCCGCACGAAGTGGCCGCGCAATTCGGCATCGAGCCGCTGTGGCTCGGCTCCGTCGCGCAACTGAACTGCGTGTCGGTCGCGGCCGGCATCGAAACCGTGCGCGCGTTGATGCGCCGCCATCCGCAGCTCGACGCGGCACTCGTCGTGTCGTCCGATCGCGTGTACGGCGAGGACTACCGGATGCGGCAGATGACGGGCGTGCAGTGCGACGGCGCGGCCGCGATGCTGATCGTGCGCAACAGCACGAAGAACCGGCTCGGCGGCATCGCGATCGAGACGCACGCGAAATGGCATCGCGGGTCGGACACCGTCGCCGCGAACGAGGCCGACCTGATCATGATGGAGTGGCCGTACACGCGCCGCGCGATCGACGCGGCCGTCGCGCTCGAGCCGCATGCGCTCGACGCGTACGACCTCGTGCTGCCGCACAACGCCGACCTGCCCGGCTGGAACGCGCTGTGCCGCGCGATGCGCGTGCCGGCCGAGCGGCTGTATGCGGACAACATCCATGCGCGCGGCCACGCGTGCTGTTCGGATTTTCCGATCAACCTGGCCGACGTCGGGCTCGACGCGGTCGCGCACGGCCAGCGCGTGCTCGGCGTGATGCAGTCGAACTGCGGCGCGTATGCGGCCGCCACGCTCCATCCGGTGGGCCGCCATGACGCCTGAGCGCCCGCTTCCATCCGCCGGCGATCACGCGTGGATCGCCGATCTGCGCACGCCGTGCTACGTGTACGAGCCGGAGGTCGCGATCGCCCGCTACCGGTCGCTGAAGGCGCGCCTCGGCACGCGGCTGATCGTGTCGCTGAAGGCGAACCCGAACCAGGACATGCTCGCGCGCTGCGCGCATGCGTACGAGGACGGCGTCGAACTCGCGAGCCGCGGCGAACTCGACGCGGTGATCGGCCGGATCAAGACGGCGCGCTACCTGAACAATCCGTCGATGGACGAAATGTTCATGCGTGCCGGGCTCGCGTCGCGCTGCCATTTCGTGCTCGACAACCCCGACGCGGTCGCCCGTTTCGTGCCGCTCGCCCGCGAAGCGGCGGCCGGCGGCAGCACGCCGGGCGCCGTCCTGCTGCGCGTGAATGCCGGCGCGCTGGCAGGCGAACTCGCCCGCGCGCAGTGGCACGACCACTTCGGGATGACGCCGAAC
Organism: Burkholderia sp. IO2; assembly: GCF_029522185.1. Lineage (NCBI taxonomy): Bacteria > Pseudomonadati > Pseudomonadota > Betaproteobacteria > Burkholderiales > Burkholderiaceae > Burkholderia > Burkholderia sp. IO2. The sequence goes on from NZ_JAKWFH010000023.1 coordinate 108,652, forward strand.
GAGGCGCACGACGCGGTGCGCACGCTCGCCGCCGCCGGCCTGCTGGTGGCCGGGCTGCACGTGTTCTCCGGCCCGCATTCGTTCATCCGCCAGGACCCGACGCAGCCCGACACGCTCGTGCTGCCCGAGCGGCTCGCGGCGCTGGCCCGCGATCTCGCGCCCGCCAACGGCGCACCGCTCGGTTCGTTGAGCCTCGGCGGCGGGTTTGCCGACGATCACCCGGGCGATGCCGCGTTCGAACGCTATGCCGCCGCGCTCGCGCCGCTGGCCGGCCGGTATTCGCTCGCGCACGAATCGGGCCGCGCGATCTTCGCCGATGCGGGCGTGTTCGCGACGCGCGTCGTCGCGGTCAAGACGTGGCAGGACCGCACGATCGCCGTCTGCGACGGCGGGCTGTCGCATGCGTTCCTGCTCGCGCAGACCGAATCGGTGATGCGCCGCCTGGCCGCGCCGTCGCTCGTGCGCCGCGTGCCCGCGCCGCCGTCGCGCGGCGTGCCGACGCTCTACGTCGGCAGCACCTGCAGCCGCGCGGACGTGATCGGCCGCGACGACGCGGGCGCGCCGCCGCAGGTCGGCGACATCGCGGTGTTCGAACGCTGCGGCGCGTATCACCGCACGTACTCGATGGCGCATTTCCTGTCCCACGAAGCCGCGCACGTGTACGTGCGGCCGGCCTGAACCCGAGGAGCCGATCATGAACGCATTGATCAGCATCGCCGACCTGCTCGAACACGGCGCCGAGCGCTGGCCGCATCATCCGGCGTATGCCGATGGCGGCGGCACCCTGACTTACGACCAGCTCGCCCGCGCGGTCCGGCGCGCCGCCGCCGTGCTCGCGGCGCGCGGCGTGCAGCCCGGCGAACGCGTCGCGATCTACGCGCCGAAGCACGTCGAAACCGTGGTCGCGATGCTCGCGGCCAACGCACTCGGCGCGATCTTCGTACCGGTCAATCCGCAGTTGAAGGAAGCGCAGATCGAACACATCGTCGCCGACAGCGGCGCCGCACTGTTCGTGACCGGCGCGCAACGGCTCAAGCGCCTGCCGGCGCTCGCCGCGCTCGTCGGCGCGCGCACGCTGCTGATCGAGGAGCTGGCCGATGCGATCGATTCGCCGGCCACCGACACGCCGGCGTCGGCAGCGGCCCCCGCCGGCCGGCCGGTCGACGACGATCCGGCCGCGCTGCTCTATACGTCCGGCTCCACCGGCAAGCCGAAGGGCGTCGTCGTATCGCACCGCAACCTGGTGTCGGGCGCATTCAGTGTCGCCGCGTACCAGCGGCTCGCCGCCGACGACGTCGTGCTCGGCGTGCTGCCGCTCAGCTTCGATGCGGGCCTGAGCCAGCTCACGACCGCGCTGGCGTCCGGCGCGTGCTACACGCCGCTCGACTTCCTGCAGCCGGCCGAGGTGCCGCGCCATTGCGACGCGTTCGGCGTCACGTCGATCACCGGCGTGCCGCCGCTGTGGATGCAGCTCGCGTCCGCCGGCTGGAGCGACACCGCACGCACGCGGGTCCGCCGCTTCGCGAACACCGGCGGCCATCTCGCGACGCCGCTGCTGCACCGCCTGCAGGCGCTGTTCACGCAGGCTTCGCCGTACCTGATGTACGGGCTGACCGAGGCATTCCGCTCGACCTACCTGCCGCCCGCGGATGCCGCGCTGCGCCCGACGTCGATCGGCAAGGCCGTGCCGAACGCGGAGATCCTCGTGCTGCGCGCGGATGGCAGCGAATGCGCGGCCGACGAACCCGGCGAACTCGTGCATCGCGGCGCGTTCGTCACGCTCGGCTACTGGAACCGGCCCGAGCTGACCGCGCAGCGTTTCCGCCCGCTGCCGCGCCGGCACGGCGAGATTCCGCGCCCGGACGTCGCCGTGTGGTCGGGCGACATCGTGCGACGCGACGCGGACGGCTACCTGTACTTCGTCGCACGCGGCGACGACATGATCAAGACCTCCGGCTATCGCGTGAGTCCGACCGAGGTCGAGGACGTGCTGTTCGCGCTGCCGCACATCCGCGAGGCCGCGGTATTCGGCGTCCCGCACCCCGGGCTCGGAGAAGCGATCGCCGCATGCGTCGTATCGACGCTCGACGCCGACGCGTGCCGCGCCGACATCGCCCGCGCGTGCCGCGATGCGTTGCCCACCTACATGAACCCGCTCGTCGTCGAGCCGCTGCCGGCGTTGCCGCGCAACCCGAACGGCAAGATCGACCGACCGGCGCTGAAAGCGCAGTATCGCGACGCGTTCGCGCGCCCGAACCTCGAGGAGACCGCCGCATGACCCTGTCGACGCTCGATGAAACCTGTATCGGCACGCCGCGCGTCGCCGCGCCCGGTACGCTCGCGTTGTCCGGCGGCGTCGTGGTGCTGCCGCCCGCCGTCGTGTTCAGCGCGATCCAGGCGCAGGAGCGCCACCCAGGCTACCGGCACCTGCTGCTGCCGCAGGCGCGCTTTGCGCGGCCGCGCGGCATGGGCGCGCTGACGCCCGACGAAGGCACGCGCCTCGCGCCCGGCGGGCGGCCCGCGCTGCGCGTCGCGCCGCCGGGGCGCAGCCTC